>JAAZFB010000562.1 GCA_012511915.1 Clostridiaceae bacterium | reverse complement strand
CTGCGCCAATAACGCGGATACACCAACGCCGCCCCCGTCAGAGCCTCCCGCATCAACACTTCCGGATGTGACGAAGCCGGACTCGGCAGCCGTCACAGGCAACGCGCAGATGACCGAGACCGCGCAGGCGTTTGGAATAACCCCGGAGAATTATCCCCTCATTGACGGCTCAACTTCCACTCTTGGCATTGTGCAGGCGATTTGGCGCGCCATGCTCCACGAAGGCTCCGCCGCCTACGAGGACGGCTTTCCTCAAACCGCCTCCAAGACCGTACCATCCTACCACCTGTTGATTGATGGCGACGTGGACATGATCATCGTTCCCTATGCCTCCGCCGATGTAATGGAGGAGGCAGAGGACGCGGGTGTGGAGCTGGAGTTTCACAAAATAGCTGCCGAGGCGCTTATCTTTATAACCCCTGCGGAAAATACTGCGGAGGGCATCACCCGCGAGCAGGCGCGAAGCATCTATCTGGACTATGGCATCAAGGACTGGAGCGAGCTGGGCGGTCAGAACCGTGAGCTGGTGCCCATTTGCCGCAACTCCGACAGCGGCAGCCAGTCGCAGATGGACAATCTGGTGCTTGAAAACGAACCCATGCACCCGGACATTCAGGAAAACTATGTGGAGCTGACCATGGAGGGAATGTTGGAGCTGGTGGCCTTCTATCACAACGGAGGGCTGGATGGCAAGCCGACCGACAGCTATGCGCTGGGTTACACGCTCTACACCTATCTGCAAAACATGACTGACATAACCGGCATCGGCGAACATCTGAAAATCTTGTCCTACGATGGCGTATCGCCAACCATGGAGAGCATAGCGGATGGCAACTACCCGCTCAGCGACGGGTATTACGCTGTCGTGCGAGGTGAGCTGCCGGATGACCACAGCGCACGGGCCGCCATCTCATGGCTGGAGGGCAACGAAGGCCAGACTGCCATAGAACAGCTCGGCCTTATACCCTGCGCGGGTTGAGTGTTGCTGCCATATTTTCTTACTTCTCTACCTAATACATCTATTTTTGGTTCTAATGTTTTGCATACTCCACCAATAGGGTATTACACGAACACTTATTATTTCAGGAATTCCATCTTCATGTTAACCACTTGCTTGAATACGCTGTATTTTTGATGCACAACTTAGGGATAATAAAATCAACATCTTAACCTACAATTAACATAGCTTTGGTTTTGGAGTTAACATTGCATATGCTAAACTGATATCGTGCTTAAGGAAAACAAAAACAAAAGGAGCGTGATTTTTATGAAGAAAATCATAAGTATTTTAGCAGTGGTATGTTTATTGGCAGCAGCACTAATAGGCTGCGGGACAGAAGAGAAAAAAAGCGGCAATGCAACAAGCAACACGCAAAGTGTAAGCGGTACAGTCGCAACGGACGGCTCAACATCAATGGAAAAAGTAATTGGATATTTGAGCGAATCGTATATGGAGGAAAACAAAAATACAAAAGTGACTTACAATCCGACGGGTTCGGGCTCAGGAATACAGGCAGTATCTGAAGGAAGATGCGACATCGGATTGTCATCGCGAGATTTAAAAGATGAAGAAAAAGCAAATCTCGAAGATACTATTGTTGCGATAGACGGTATTGCAATCATTGTAAATCCTAAAAACACAGTTAAAGACCTTACAATTGCTCAAATCGCTTCCCTATATAAAGGCGAAGTGACTAATTGGAAAGAAGTCGGCGGTGAGGATTCACCTGTTGTAATTATAGGCAGAGAAGCGGCATCCGGAACAAGAGATGGCTTTGAATCAATTACAAATACAAAAGACTCTTGTAAATATTCACAGGAGCTTACATCGACCGGTGATGTTGTGCAGACGGTAGCGTCCAACCCTAACGCAATCGGTTATGCTTCGCTTGCCTCCGTTAAAGAAACAGTCAAGGCTCTTGATGTTGAGGGAGTTACACCGACAACTGAAACAATTCAGAACGGAACATATAAAGTTCAGCGTAACTTTGTATTCGTAACAAAGAAAGGTGCAAAGCTTTCTGATCCCGCACAAGCCTTTTACGACTATGCAACAAGCAGTGCAGTTGACAACCTTATTATAGAAGCAGGAGCGGTTCCGGTTGCAAGATAAGGAGTTTTCGAGAATGCATAAAATAAAAAAAGCAACAAATGTATTTGAAAAGATTATGAATGTTGCATTTATTTTTTGCGGATTCTCCGCTGCTGTATTTGTAATTCTTATTACGGGCTTTCTGATTGCAAGCGGTATGCCTGCAATCAATGAAATAGGTATAATTGATTTTATGTTCGGGACGGAGTGGGCATCTACAGCTGCCACTCCGTCTTATGGAATATTACCATTCATACTGACCTCCGTATATGGATGTATAGGTGCAATTATTATCGGAGTACCGCTCGGACTTATGTGTGCAATATTCATTGCAAAAATGGCAAATGATAAAATATCAAACGCCGTTCGCAGTGCAGTCGACTTACTTTCGGGAATACCATCAGTTGTATATGGTTTAATCGGTATGATTATCATTGTGCCGATAGTTCGTGAAGTCTTTAATCTTCCTGACGGAGCAAATCTTTTTTCGGCAATTATTGTACTTACGGTTATGATACTGCCTTCCGTTATCTCTGTATCCGAAACGGCAATCAGAGCCGTACCGAAGGAATACGAAGAAGCATCATTGGCACTTGGCGCTACAAAAACAGAAACTGTATTCAAGGTTGTCGTTCCGGCGGCAAAAAGCGGAATACTGACATCTGTTGTGCTTGGCATTGGCAGAAGCATCGGAGAAGCAATGGCAGTTATGATGGTTTCGGGAAATGTGGCAAATATGCCGGGATTATTTAAAAGCGTTCGGTTTTTAACAACTGCTGTGGCAAGCGAAATGTCCTATTCATCAGGTTTGCAAAGGCAGGCGCTTTTCTCAATTGCATTGGTGCTTTTCGTATTTATCATGATAATTAACATTGTTTTAAATCTAATTGTAAAAAAGGATAAGGTGTGAATATATGCAGGAGAAAATATCAAATAAAAGAAAAATAAAATGTTCTGTTTTGAATATGCTGATGGGTTTATCCGCCAGCATTATTTGTCTTGCATTACTCGGAATTATCGGTTATATTTTATATGGAGGATTGCCTCATATTACAATCGGGTTTTTAACAAGTAAACCGAGTCTTATCCGAGAAACAGTCGGAATACTTCCGAACATTTTAAACACACTTTATATCATTTTGATAACACTCATAATCGTTCTGCCTCTTGGAGTCGGCGCTGCTGTTTATCTTAATGAATATGCAGAGAATAAAAAAGTAGTGAGAATAATCGAATTTACCACTGAAACACTTTCGGGAATACCGTCTATTATATACGGTCTTGTGGGTATGCTCATCTTTGTGCAGTTCTTTTCTCTCGGCACTTCGATTTTAGCAGGCTCACTTACGCTTGTTCTTATGACAATTCCGACTGTTATCAGGACAACACAGGAAAGTCTTAAGACAGTTCCAGTAGGTTACCGTGAAGGCTCATTTGCATTAGGTGCCGGAAAGTGGTATATGATACGTACGGTTGTCCTTCCGTCCGCTATTGATGGCATTGTAACAGGTTGTATATTATCTGTCGGAAGAATTGTAGGTGAAAGTGCTGCGCTTTTGTTCACGGCAGGTATGGCAAATGAAATTCTCGGAATTGCATCAGCTGTTAAGCCGAGAAATGCAGGCTCATCGCTTACGGTTGCGCTTTATATGTATGCCAAAGAGCGTGGCGAGTTCGAAATTGCCTTTGCTATTGCGGCAATACTGCTTATATTGACTTTTATGATAAATATGGGTGCGAAGCTTGCTGGGAAGAAATTAAAGTAATCGAAATATATATAAGTAATACTATAGACAGGAGAATAATTTATGGAAACACTCAGAAACAAAAAAGGCTTCATATGCGATATGGACGGTGTTATCTATCACGGAAACAAATTGCTAAGCGGTGCAAGGGAATTTGTAGACTGGCTCTATTCTGAAAACAAAAATTTTCTGTTTTTAACCAACTCCTCCGAGCGCACACCAAGAGAGCTGCAGCAAAAGCTTGAAAGCATGGGACTTAATGGAGATGAAAGCCATTTTTATACAAGCGCGCAGGCAACGGTAGAATTCATACGCGACCAGTGCCGCTTTGGCAGTGCTTATGTCATCGGCGGAACTGGTCTTATAATGGCCCTCCATGATGCCGGAATAACAATGAATGATGTAGATCCGGATTATGTTATAATCGGTGAAGGTAACAGCTATAATTATGAAAGCATTTTAAAGGCTGTACGTCTTGTGTTAAAGGGCGCAAAGCTTATCGGAACAAACAGTGATTTGACCGGTCCTACGGAAAATGGGATTGTTCCTTCCTGCCGTGCTATGATTTCACCGATTGAAATGTCAACGGGTAAATCGGCATATTTTATTGGAAAGCCCAATCCTTTGATGATGCGCACGGGGCTGCGTATATTAGGCGTTCATTCAGAGGAAGCGGCAATGATTGGTGACAGAATGGATACAGATATTGTTGCAGGCATAGAAAGCGGTCTTGACACCGTTTTGGTACTTTCCGGAGTTACAACGCAGGAGAACATGACATTGTTTCCATATGGTCCGAGACTGATTTTAAACGGTGTGGGCGATATTGTCGCAAAATAAAAAAGTCAATGAATTGACTACGCCTGCGGGCGTGGGATTCAAGGAAACTTTTTTGTTGATAGGAATTTTGAATGATTTTTTAGAGGAATTTCCTATACAATAAAAAAGTATTAAAACATTGAAATTATGAAAGGGGAAATATAATATTTTTGTCCTGATTTTCGGGATAATTATATTGTACGAAAAATGATGAGCATATTATCGGTAAAAAACCTGAATCTATGGTACGCAGCCAATCAGGCATTGAAAAATATAAATATCGAGCTTTATGAAAAGCAGATAACTGCACTTATAGGACCATCCGGATGCGGGAAATCAACTTTTCTGAAAACTCTTAACCGTATGAATGATTTAGTTGAGGGGTGCAAAATTGAAGGTAATGTTTGCCTGAACGGCATTGATATATATAAGGATATGGATGTAAACATTTTAAGAAAAAACGTCGGAATGGTTTTTCAAAAACCAAATCCGTTCCCAATGAGCATTTATGACAACATTGCCTATGGGCCAAGAATTCAAGGTATAAAATCCAAGGTTCAACTTGATGAAATTGTTGAGCATTCGCTTAACCAAGCTGCTATTTGGGACGAATGTAAAGACCGTCTTAAAAAAAGTGCTTTGAGTTTAAGCGGTGGTCAGCAGCAAAGACTTTGCATTGCAATAGCCTTGGCGGTTGAACCGGAAATTCTCCTTATGGATGAACCGACATCGGCACTTGATCCTATTTCCACATCAAAAATTGAGGATTTGGCTGTAGAACTTAAAGAAGAATATACAATCATAATGGTAACACACAATATGCAGCAAGCTGCAAGAATTGCAGACAAAACAGCATTTTTCTTGCTAGGCGAGATAATAGAATATGATGAAACGGAAAAAATGTTTTCCACTCCGTCTGATAAGCGTACGGAGGACTATATTACAGGGAGGTTCGGATAATGAGAAATAGATTTGATGAACAGTTAAGAATATTAAATAATGAACTGATAACTATGGGTGCACTTTGTGAGGAAGCAATTTCAAGTGCAGTAAAATTGCTCGTGGATAATGATATAAAAATGAAAGAAAATGTTCTTGAGTCGGATAAGCAGATAGACCAAAAAGAAAGAGATATTGAAACTCTCTGCATGAAACTTTTAATTCAGCAACAGCCTGTCGCAAGTGATTTGAGAATGATATCGTCTGCACTTAAAATGATTTCAGATATGGAGCGTATAGGTGACCAAGCATCCGACATTGCTGAAATTGCCGAATATGCCACAGGGTGCGGTATGCAGAGTGAAACACACATTGCTGATATGGCGAGAGCAACAATAAAAATGGTAACTGATAGTATAGAGTCCTTTGTGAAAAAAGATACTTCTCTCGCACGAACTGTAATTGAACATGATGATATTGTGGACAATTTGTTTAATAAGGTAAAGGGGGAACTTATAAATTCCGTGCAAAAAAAAGCCGTAAATGCAGAAGCATTAATCGATCTTCTAATGATTGCAAAATATTTTGAGCGTATTGGCGATCATGCAGAAAATGTTGCCGAGTGGGTTATATACTCAATTACAGGAAAACATGCAAAAGATGAGATTTAATACTAAATTCAATCAATTATAACACTATATTTGATTGAATTTAGTATAAGATCTGTATAATGATGAAATAAAGGCATTTTATTGATGCCGGGTAATTTATATGATAAAATAAAATGGTGAAATTTTATTTTAGGAGGTGAATGCAACGGTTTATTTTGTTGAGGATGATGCCAATATCCGTAAACTTGTATGTTACGCTCTCACAAAAGAGGGCTATGAGGTTAAAGGGTTTTCCTTGCCGAGCGAATTTTTGTCGGCAATAAAAAAAGAAACTCCGAAGCTTATCTTGCTTGATATAATGCTTCCGGAAGAGGACGGTTTATCTGTTTTGAAAAAACTGCAAGCCGATAACAGATATAAAAATATCCCTGTTATGATGATTACTGCTAAAGGAAGCGAGTTCGATAAAGTAACAGGACTTGATATGGGTGCTGATGATTATATTGCAAAGCCTTTCGGGATGACCGAGCTTATTTCTCGTGTTCGTGCCGTTATACGGCGTTATAATAAAACAAATGAAATGAAAGAATATCGTATAGGTGGCATTTATGTAAATCCTCAAAAGCATATTATTGAGGTTTCGGGGGAAAATGTTGAGCTTTCTTTTAAGGAATACTCAATTTTAATGCTGCTTCTTGAAGCGGGCGGAAATGTTGTTTCAAGAGACACATTGCTCACTCATGTTTGGGGTGAGTTTTACGGTGAATCAAGAACACTTGATGTTCATATAAGAAAACTTCGTGTAAAATTGAAATCTGCCGGAAAACTGATACAAACCGTGAAAAATATGGGTTATAAGCTTGGAGGTAACATTAATGAATAAAAAAATATTTCGCCTCAATTTTTTTACCTCCCTTCTTGTTCTGCTTATAAGCATTATTTTGGTGTTCAGTGTTCTTTTTGAATATTTTGAAGCACAAGTGTTCAGTGAGCTTGCAAGTGAATCAACATATATTTCATATGCTTTGAAAAATGAAGACGTTTCATATATTGATAATTTTAAAAATAATAATAAGAGAATTACTTTGATTTCTCCGAACGGAACTGTTTTGGCTGATACATCAGCCAATCCATCAACACTTGACAACCATACCAGCCGTAAGGAAATTAAGGACGCAATGGCAAATGGAAATGGCAAAAGTGTACGGTATTCCAATACGCTAATGCAAAAAAATTTGTATTATGCACAAAAGCTTGATGACGGTAAAATTCTCCGTGTTTCCACAACACAAAATTCTGTTATTGTTATATTGCTCGGGCTTCTGCCACCGATAATGATTATTGTAATAAGTGTACTTATCACTTCCGTTTTTCTTGCTCGAAAAATATCAAAATCTATTATAAAGCCTATAAATGCGCTTGATTTAGATGACCCTGCTAAAAATGAAGCCTATGAGGAATTAACCCCTTTGTTAAAGAAAATCTCCCTTCAGAAAAAAACGATTGACAGACACATACATGAAGCAAATCAAAGGCAAGAGGAATTTAAGCTTATAACAGAAAATATGAGTGAAGGACTTTTGGTAATTGATAATCATACAAATGTCCTTTCTTATAATCAGGCGGCTATCCGTTTACTTGAAATTGATAATGTAAAGCCCGATAGTGTACTTACATTTAATCGTAGCAAGGGTTTTAGAAATGCTGTAGAAAGGGCACTCGGCGGAGAAAGAGCGGAAAATGAAATTTCGCTTGATGAATATACTTACAACCTAATTGCTACTCCTGTTTATGAGAATAGTAAAATTATCGGCGCAGTTATTGTAATTATTGACATCACGGAAAATGTAAAACGTGAACAACTGAGGCGTGAATTTACTTCAAATGTATCTCACGAACTTAAAACACCACTCACCTCAATTTCGGGATTTGCTGAAATGATGAAATCCGGCAAAACTCCGGATGAAACAGTCGTTGATTTTTCAGCATCAATATATGATGAAGCACAAAGGCTTATTACTCTTGTAAGTGATATAATGAAAATATCTGAGCTTGATGAAAGCCCGATGCAGTTTGAAAAAGAGAAGGTTGATCTATATGAGCTTTCTTATGAGATAACCGAAAGGTTAAAGCCTATTGCTGAAAAACAAGGCATCGTCATAAATGTTATCGGCGATCAGGCATTTGTGATGGGTACAAGAAAAATCCTTGATGAAATGATTTATAATCTTTGTGAGAATGCAATTAAATACAACAAAGAAAACGGGAAGGTTGATGTGATAATAAACCAATCCGAAAATGACGTAAATTTAACTGTAAGAGATACAGGAATCGGTATTCCGCTTTCCGAACAAAAAAGGGTGTTTGAAAGATTTTACAGAGTTGATAAAAGCCATTCAAAGTTTGTCGGAGGAACAGGGCTCGGACTTGCAATAGTAAAGCATGCAGCATCATACCATAATGCCGAGATTAAGCTTGAAAGTGCTGAGGGCAAAGGAACAAGCTTTAAAATCAAATTTGGGAAATATGATTTTGACGATTGATATAACAAAAAAGCATGAATTTTTAGCGGTTACCTACGTGTAACTGCTATTTTTTCTATTTATACTAAATTCAATCAAATGTAGTGTTATATTTGAGAGATGATTTTTTTGCTGAGCAAGGCATGGGTTCTTTTGAATGCTTTTTGCATTCAAAACGGTTCCATAACGATGCTCAGTGGAAAATCAGCCGAAAAGATAGCGCTATATT
>JAAZFB010000561.1 GCA_012511915.1 Clostridiaceae bacterium | reverse complement strand
GATAAGGCAGTGAGTGTAGGCTTGGTGAAGTGATAGGAAAATGGGAAACGGCGGCGATTGTTATTACAGACAATAGTTTTGCCGAACAACTACAACGTATGGCTAAGGAATTAACGGGGGTGTATCAATGATTAAAGTGAAAGTGCATGAGACGGCAAAAGCGCTTGGCATGAAAAGCGCGGAAATAGTAGATATTTTGAAAGAGATGGGTGGTAAACCAAAAACATATAATAGTTCGCTTGAGGTAAACGAGCTTGATATTATATTTGATTATCTGACTCAGCAACACCAAGTTGAAGCGTTTACATTTATTCTTGAAAAGATGAAGCAACAACCGAAAGTAGAGGAAGTGCTTAAGGCTGATGAAAATCTGCTTGAGGATTTGAACAAGCCTATACAAAAAAAAGCACGCTACGTAGATACCCGTACATCTACCGTTGATTTAGAAAAATTTGACACTGAAAAGATAGAACAACTATTGCCGGAAAATGTTGACAGTATTGACACAACAAAAAAGCAAAAGATAAAAAAAGGGAAGCCAAAAGCACGACAAGAAAAACCGGTCATAATAGAAGAGCAAAAACAAACTGTTGAAAAAAAGACAAAGCGTGAACCTATAACGATAAGTATTCCGGAAGTAATATCAGTCGGTGATCTTGCTGAAAAGCTAAACATTCCGGCAACCGAAGCTATAAAATGTCTAATGCAGCTTGGCGTTATGGCTTCTGTTTCGCAAACGATAGATTTTGATACAGCAAGTGTTGTAGCACAGGAGAGTAATGTTAATTTAGAAAAAGAAGTGATAATTACACCTGAGGACCTTCTCATTGATGATGAGGAGGACACACCGGAGCAGCTTTCACCGCGCGCACCGGTGGTTGTTGTAATGGGACATGTCGACCACGGCAAAACCAAACTCGTTGACTATATTAGAAAAACTAATGTAATAGATACCGAAGCCGGTGGAATTACTCAGCATATAGGTGCATACAGGGTAAAAATTGGAGATAAAAATATTACTTTTCTTGATACTCCGGGGCATGAGGCATTTACGTCTATGCGTGCAAGGGGTGCGCAAGTAACCGACATAGCAATCCTTGTTATCGCTGCGGACGACGGTATAATGCCGCAAACAGTAGAGGCGATTAACCATGCAAAGGCCGCGGGCGTAAATATTATAGTTGCAATTAATAAAATTGATAAAGAACAGGCAAATCCGGAAAATGTTAAACAACAGCTTACCGAATATGGATTAGTGCCGGAGGAATGGGGAGGGGATACCATCTGTGTTCCCATTTCAGCTTTAAAAGGTGATAATATTGATACGCTGCTGGAAATGGTGTTGCTTGTTGCAGATATGAAAGAGCTTAAGGCGAATCCCAACCGTTTTGCTAAGGGTGCGGTAATTGAATCACGGCTTGATAAAAGCAAGGGCCCGATTGCAACACTGTTAGTGCAAAACGGCACTTTACATGCCGGTGATGTTATTTTTGCGGGCGTTGCTATGGGCAAGGTTCGTGCAATGATTGATGATAAGGGTAAACGTATTATTAAAGCGGGTCCTGGCATGCCTGTTGAAATAACCGGTCTTAACGAGGTGCCGCTGGCGGGAGAACTTTTTTATGTTGTTGATGCAGAAAAAAAGGCGCGCACTATTATTGAGTACAGAAAAGAGTTGTTGAAAGAAAAGCAAAACCAGACAACTCAACAAGTTGTATCGTTGGATTCATTGTTTGATCAAATAAAACAGGGTCAGATTAAGACACTCAACCTTATTATTAAAGCAGATGTTCAAGGCTCTGTCGAGGCAATAAGGCAATCACTTGAAAAACTCACTAATGATGAGGTTCGGATAAACGTTATACATTCAGGCGTTGGCGGAATTACCGAGTCTGATATTTTACTTGCATCTGCCTCAAACGCTATTATTATTGGGTTTAATGTTCGTCCAAATGCAACGATAACCGAATCTGCAGCTATGAAAAGTGTTGAAATACGCTTGTACCGAATAATATATCAGGCAATAGAGGAAATACAAGCCGCAATGAAAGGTATGTTAGACCCAACATATCGAGAACTTGTGTTAGGGCATGCCGAAGTTCGACAAACATTTAAAGTTTCGTCAATTGGTACTATTGCAGGTTGTTATGTAACAGACGGCAAGATAATTCGAAATAGCGAAGTGCGTATCGTTCGGGATAGCATTGTTATTCACGAGGGCAAATTGAATTCGTTAAAACGATTTAAAGATGATGCTAAGGAAGTCGCCTATGGTTATGAATGCGGCATGGGTATTGAAAACTTTAATGATATTAAAGAGGGCGACGTTATAGAAAGCTCTATAATGGAAGAAATTAAACGGTGAGAGAGGTGCTCACAAAATGGGTATTAACAGGATTAACCGAATAAATGAGGAAGTAAAAAAAGAAGTTAGCGCTATTATTAGAGAACTAAAAGACCCAAGAATAGCAGAAGTAACAAGTGTCGTCGGGGTTGATGTTACAAAGGATATGAAATGGTGTAATATCTATGTAAGTGTGTTCGGAGATGAGACCAAGCAAAAAGAAACAATTGAGGGCTTAAAGAGGGCTGCCGGGTTTGTGCGAAAAGAAATCGGAAACAGGGTAGGCCTACGTTATACACCTGAAATTATATTTAACCTTGATCATTCGATAGAACATGGCGCCCATATCAATGAATTATTAGTGAAAATTAAAAAAGGCGGAAATGCAGATGTTTAAAGAAATTGCCCATGCCATAGCACAGTCCGAAAACATTACCATATTGCCGCATAAAAGCGCAGATGGGGATTGCTTGGGCTCAGCATTTGCTCTTAAACTTATGTTAGAGTATCTTGGAAAAAATGCTGTTGTACAGCTTGAGGAAGTAAACACAAGGATTTGCAGCATCCTTTTCGGTACTATACAGAATACCCAGCATACTTGTGAAACCGTTATTGCAGTAGACTGCGGTGATATTTCCCGTTTGGGTAAACGCGTGGATATATTTAAACATTGCCAGAACACAATAAATATTGACCATCATGATACAAACGAACGATATGCAAAATATAATTATGTTGATGTAAACGCCGCGGCAACCGGAGAGATTATATTTGAACTTGCAGAATATATGAATATACCCATCACGCAGCAAATAGCAAATAATATATATACTGCCATTTCAAGTGATACCGGTTGCTTTTCCTATAATAGCACCACATCGAAAACATATCGCATAGCTGCGAAATTGCTTGAAACAGGCATCAACCATGCCTTTATAAACGAGGTTTTATTTGAACGAAATTCTATATCTAAAATCAAGCTTATGGGTATGGCATATAACTCTTTTGAGACTTTCCAAGATGGCAAAATTGCAATGGTCAGCATTACAAAACAGCAAGCTTTGCAATCCGGTGCAGAGGAAGAAGAGATGGGTGGGTTGATCAATATTGCCCGCAGTTTGGATACAGCACAGGTTGCAATCAGTCTTAGAGAGTCTACCAAAGAAAATAGCGTGAAAATCGGGTTTCGCTCTAACAGCATTAACGTCGCTGAAATAGCAGCTGAATTGGGCGGCGGTGGGCATATCCGTGCAAGTGGTTGCTCAATAAAAGGGGATATTGCATCTGTAAAACAAATTGTATTAAAACAAGTAATTAAAACGCTATAGTGGGGGTGTTAAATAACCGGATGACACAAGTATTATTCAACACTCCCATAAACGGTATTATTAACATAAATAAGCAAAAAGGTATGACTTCTCATGACGTTGTTTATAGAATAAGACGACTTAGCGGCATAAAAAAAGTTGGACATACCGGAACGCTTGATCCAAATGCGCAAGGCGTTTTGCCCATTTGTATCGGAAAGGCTACAAAGTTATCTGATATGCTAACCGGTTCGGATAAGCGTTATACCGCGCTGCTTAGGCTTGGTGTTGTTACGGATACACAGGATACAACCGGTACCGTGATTAAAGAAACAGAGCCTTGTGTTACCGATAAACAGCTTCTGCATGCAATAAACAGTTTTATCGGTGAGGTTTTTCAATTGCCGCCTATGTATTCTGCAATTAAAATGAATGGTAAAAAGCTTTATCAATTAGCAAGGAAAGGCATAGAAGTTGAACGAGAAAAACGCAAGATAGTAATTTATAAAATAAGTATTTTAGAAAGAAATAAATTTGAAGTTTTGCTTGATATTAAATGCTCGAAGGGCACTTATATACGAACTCTTTGTCATGATATCGGTAAGTTGCTTGGCTGTGGCGCTTGTATGGCAGAACTTACACGAACACAAACGGGTGCTTTTCACATCGAAGATGCGGTCACAATATCACAAATAGAAGAAAGCGGGATTGAGAAGTTTATAATACCTGTTGATGAAATGTTTGATTATGAGAAAATTACTCTTTCCCAAGTGCAGCAACAAAAGGTTTTAAACGGCCAGGACGTTGAGTATGAAGCGGCCGAAGACAATTACTATCGCGTATATGGAAGTGACGGTAGGTTTTTATGTATATCAAAAAACTCGAAGGGGATTTTAATACCGATAAAAAGATTTTATTGACTGAAAAAGCAGCAGTCGCATTGGGTAATTTTGACGGATTACATAAAGGACATTCAGCCCTATTAAATGCAACCACAGCATATGCGAAACAATACAATATAATATCTTGCATATTTTCATTTACATCCAATATAAGCGGGATGCCTTATATTACCTCAACAGAGCAAAGGATAAAGCTATTGCAAAATAAAGGCATCGATTATTTCGTAATGTGTCAGTTTTCTGATGTATTTAAACAAAAAAAGCCGGAAACTTTTTTTAGGGAATTTGTAATTGAAAAACTTAATACAAAACATTTAGTTGTTGGGTATAATTATCGGTTTGGGCGTAATGCTGAGGGTGATGTCAAACTATTGATTGACCTTTGTAGTGAATATAACATAAGCTATGAAATTATTCCGCCCGTTTTATTTCAAGGTGAAGTAATAAGCAGTACCGCAATACGAAAAAGCATAGAGCAAGGCAACCTTGTTAAGGCAAAGGAAATGCTTGGCAGAGATTTTTCAGTTATGGGTAGTGTTGTCAAGGGCGACTACATAGGCAAGGTATTAGGTTTCCCAACAGCAAACTTAAATGTTGATGAAAATCATGTTATGCCTCCATTTGGTGTTTATGCCACAACAACAAGAATAGGGGACACCTGTCATCCGTCCATTACAAACTATGGCGGGAAACCGACTATTAAAAATAGTCACGACCTAATAGAAACTCATATACTTGATTTTTCAAAAGATATTTACGGTGAAACAATAGAAGTTGTTTTTTTAGAGAAAATCCGCAACATAGTGACACACGACACAAAAGAGCTGTTACAAAAACAGCTTGAAAGCGATAAGAAATTGCGTAAAAAGGGGTCTTGGGCATGATTATAATTTTAAAGGAAGGTGCCACAAAAGAACAAATTGTTAATGTTGAAAAACGACTTATACAATTAGGCTTTACAACACATCCTATTTATGGTGAAGTAAAAACAGTAATCGGTGCAATAGGCGATAAAAGAGACGTGAACCGAAATGCCATTATGCTTATGGAAGGCGTTGAGGAAATTGTTCCGATAATGTTACCATATAAGCTTGCAGGTAAAGAGCTCTATAAAGAGCCAACTATAATAAAAATTGCTCAAGATATCGAAATCGGCGGACCTAAGCTTATAATAATGGCCGGGCCGTGTGCTATTGAGGGAGAAACGGAATTTATTGAGATTGCAAAAAAGGTAAAACAAGGCGGGGCACATATTTTACGGGGCGGTGCATATAAACCACGCTCTTCGCCATACTCATTCCAGGGACTCGAGATAGAGGGACTTAAAATTTTGGAACGGGCGCGGTGTGAAACCGGGCTCTTAATTGTAACAGAAGTGGTTGATACACGTGATGTTGAGACGATTGACAGATATGTCGATATAATCCAAATTGGGGCGAGGAACATGCAAAATTTTCGTCTGCTAAAAGAAGTCGGAAATAGCAATAAGCCCGTTTTATTAAAGCGTGGCCTTGCCTCCACTATAACTGAATGGCTAATGGCAGCTGAATATATTATGAGCGAAGGGAACGAAAACGTAATACTGTGTGAACGGGGCATAAGGACATATGAACCATCAACCAGAAATACAATGGATATTAGCGCAATACCGGTAGTAAAGGAGCTTTCTCACCTTCCGATAATTGCCGATCCGAGCCATGCGACGGGGCATGCAAAATATGTACCGGCATTGGCAAAAGCGGCTGTTGCCGCTGGGGCGGACGGGTTGATTCTCGAAGTGCATCAAGACCCGCCAAATGCAATGAGTGATGGCGAACAGTCAATAAGACCGGACAGATTTATTGATTTATTGTTCGAAATATCAAAAATTGCACAGGCGGTGGGTAGAAGCTTATGAAAATAGGGTATTTAGGTCCGGAAGGCACATTCTCGCAGCTCGCGGCACAGCGATATATAAAAAATAAAGGGAATTATGAAATGCTTCAATTTCCGTCAATTGCCGAGCTTGCAATAGCAGCAGACGAAAGGCGGATAGATTGTGCAGTTTTGCCTATTGAGAACTCGTTAGAGGGTGGTGTAAACACCACATTAGATTGCCTTGCTTTTGACTGTAATCTTACAATATGTGGCGAAATTTTATTGAAAATAAGTCAAAGCTTATTGTCTAATTCCGAGACCATAACAAAAATATATTCCCATCCACAAGCTGTAGGGCAATGCGGAAAGTATATAGCGCAAAACTTTAATAATGTTGAAGTGGTGTTCACCCCAAGTACCGCCCAAGCAGCACAGCTTGCGACAAACGAATATGGAGCAGCAGCTATTGGGAATGAATCACTTGCAGATTTATATAATTTAAAAGTTGTTGAAAAGGGGATAGAGGATGTCCGTACAAACATAACAAGGTTTGTGGTTGCGACAAAAGACTGTCCCAACACCAATAAAGCAAATAAAACTTCAATCGTGTTCGGGGTTTCTGACACTCCCGGTGCGTTGTATAAAATGCTGTCGGTATTTAATATTTTTGAAATTAATATGATGAAAATTGAATCCCGCCCTGCCAAAACCGCTTTGGGTGCATATGTATTTTTTGTTGATATAAGCGGTTCTATACAGGATGAAAATGTGCGAAATGCCCTTGGGATTATTGAGTATAAATCAACATTTTATAAAAACCTTGGTAGTTTTATAGCAGGTAAAGCTACATAATGCTTATACTTATCTTAAATAGAATTAGTATTAATTAGCAATATTTATGAAAGGGAATAATAAAATATGGCAGAACTTAGATGGAATCCTTTAATTAATGATTGGGTGATGATTGCATCACACAGGCAGAGCAGGCCGCAAATGCCCAAAGACTGGTGCCCGTTTTGTCCGGGCAGCGGCAAAGTGCCGGATAAATTTGATGTGTTAAAATATGATAATGATTTCCCCGCATTGTCGCAAAACCCACCGGAGCCGGATGATGTTTCTAATGATTTTTTCGAAACTAAACCATCATACGGTAAATGTGAGGTAATCTTATATTCGTCTAACCATACTGTAACATTGCCCCAACTTAGTGTGCCGCATATCCGTAAAATTGTTGATTTATGGGTACAACGGTTTATTGAATTATCAAAAGACGAAAAAATCAAATATATATTTATATTTGAGAATAGGGGTGAAGTTGTGGGTGTTACAATGCCGCACCCTCATGGGCAAATATACGGGTATTCTTTTATTCCTAAAAGACTCCAGCTCGAGCTGACATCATGTAAAGAGCATTACCAAAAACATAACAAATGTTTAATTTGCGATATGAACCGGCAAGAAGCTGATGCAGGCTTGCGAATTATAACTGAAAACGATCATTTTATCACATATGTGCCCTTTTTTTCCGAATATCCTTACGGTACTTATATTGTGAGCAAGAATCACAAACAAAATATAAGTGAGCTTTCAGAGGACGAAAAAAATTCACTTTCCCAAATGCTACGTGATATTACCGGTGCATACGATATGATATTTGACAAGCCTTTTCCCTACATGATGTGTATGTATCAAAACCCGGTAAATAGTGGTGATGTAAGCAGCTATTATCATTTTCATATTGTGTTTTATCCACCTTTGCGTGCTGCGAATAACCAAAAGTTTAATGCTTCAAGTGAAACGGGGGCATGGGCACATTGCAACCCTACCGCGCCTGAAGAAAAGGCAGTGGAAATTAAAGATGCACTATCACGATTTTACAAACAAGTGAGATGATAAAGTGGACACCCCAAATATTGACGGCAAAGGCATGTTTTCAAGGAAAATGCTTATACACTTAATTGTGCCTTTGTTAATCGAGCAACTATTAACGGTAACAGTCGGGATGGCAGACATTATGATGGTTGCATCGGTAGGTGAAACAGCTGTTGCCGGTATTTCGCTGGTAGATTCAATAAACAACTTGCTTATTAATGCTTTTGCTGCACTTGCAACAGGCGGTGTTATTGTTGTTGCACAACTAATAGGCGGTGAACAATTAGATAAGGCGGCCTCGTCAGCCAAACAGCTATTATATTTGGTTACAACTTTTGCAGTTGTTTTAATGACAACGGTTCTTTTTTTAAACACGCATATTTTGGTGTCTATATTCGGCACAATCGAACCTACTGTAATGGACAATGCGATGATTTATTTTACAATATCAGCAGTTTCATACCCATTTATGGCAATATTCAGCTCTTGTGCCGCACTAATGCGTGCTATGGGCAACAGTAAAGGTTCGATGTTCGTTTC
>JAAZFB010000560.1 GCA_012511915.1 Clostridiaceae bacterium | reverse complement strand
GCAATATTATCAGCAAGTTTTATAGGCATTACAATACCCACCACCTCATCAGATGTGTTCTTAACAACTAAAAACTGGTCATTAAGGTTATCCGTAGTGGTGTTGACAAAAAACCTATTTCCATCTTTCTTAAACATATCAACATATCGCTTATTATAACCAAAATATTTACTACCATCGGTATAGATGTATGTATTTTCTTGTAAAATAGGCTGCTCTGTAAGCTCATAAGTAGCGTTATGGTTTTCAATATAACTTCTTAAACTTTCGTTTTTAACAGCTTCAATTTTTGAACTGTTAGTATTCTTTTCGTGGTTCTTTTGTAAAATATATTCAAGTCCATTCCTATCGGTGGGCATGAGAAAGTGACCGTTAGTAACAAATATTTTCCCATCACCCGTTTCAAAATAATGAACATTTCTCCATTCCATAAACTCTTTCAATGTTTTATTATCAACCGGACGTGATTCAATTTCCGCTTTTTTAGCCTGTGCTAATGCCTTCTTTTCAGCAATTTGAGTGGAAGTATTTATAAGGCTATCGAAATCATTTTGAAGGTGTTCTACTCTTACGGGCATAATTACACCGACTAAATTGTCACCATCCATCACCGCAATAGGTCTTGTCGGATTCGTTTCGTTGGCTAAGAAAGTGTTTTTCCCATTATTAAACGCATCTAAATATTTTTGTTGCACACCATATAACTTATCGCCAACCTTGAAAACGTAGGATTTTTGAAGTATCTTTTTACCGGTTTTTGTTCCATCTACATATTCTTCGACTTCTCTTTCATAAAGCTTGGGGTCACCCGATAAAACTACACTGTTTGAACCGTCATAAAACTTACCCAAAGACATCTTATCATTTGAGGTAACATTCGCATTATCAATTTTGTTTATATCGCCAAGAACTTCTTCTGTTTTTGGAATAGCAATATAACCATCTGTAATTATATCGTTTCCGATAACAATTTTTTTGGCATTTTTAAATAAATTATATTGCTTAGTGTTAATGGAAAAGTCCTTTTTGTTCTTAGGCGTGGATAATGTTATCACTTCGCCACTTGAAGTATCAGTTTGCTCAGGTATAACCTCATCGGCTGTGATTGGCGTTTCAGGCTTAAGAGCCATTTCATTAACTGCCGTAGGTTGTTTTTCAAACTCATCACCTTTTAACCGCTCCGCTTGACTTATGGAAATGTCACGAACAGTTGTAGATTTTCCTGTATCCACTTCAATTTTTACAGCCTTATCCGTTTCATCAACAACGGTAATTTTATTAACTGTGTCTTTTTTAATATAAACATCGCCCGGCTTAACGTCTGAAATATCCGTTGCCATAAGCTCATCAAATTCATTTGTAACGGGTTGACTGGCGATTGGTGCGTTAACAACGGGTGGGGGTGATACAGTTTCTGCTGCCGGAGTAGCCACGTTAGATGTAGGGGCAATCGCTCCCGTAGCCGGGGGAGTTGTTGTCGCAACATCTGTTGTTCCGGTAGGCATACCGTTTAACACGGCGTTTGCATGAGTTTTGATTGTGTTTAAATCGTTCAAAATTGATTTTACATACTTATCTTGACCTACTAAGCGTATTTTGTTCGGTGAAAAGGAATATTCTTTACCATCAATAATGCTTTTATATCCCTTACCTGTCAAATAGGCTTCAATTTGCTTAGTGTATTCAATTACATTACTTGCAAGTCTTTTAATACCTGTGACATCACTCTTACTTGAAACATTTGCCCTTGCCATGTTTTCATAATCTGCGCCCATCTTTTTATATAAATTGTCCAAGTACGTTTTGTTTTGCCTTGACATCTTAGATACATTTATAGCAGATTTAATTGCACCGAAAGCAAAAGCGGTCAACAAATCTTGCGTTATCTGCTGTGCAGACGGTTTATACTCATCCGGATATAGCCAATATGTAGATAAGGTTTTACCACCTGCAAAAGCCGTTGACGATATACCACTTCTAATCATTTCAGGTATAAGCTTATGTTGAAGTGATTTATCAAATAATATCTTTTGACCGATGCCGCCCACAATACCACTAAGAGAGCCGCCGACTGCGCCACCGACTAAATTTATACCGGCGTTCCGTAATATTTCCTCGGGCGTACCGCCCTTTATGCCGGTTTCCGTTCCACTGATAACGCTAAAAGTTATACCACTATTGATTGCACCTTGAACCCATTTAGGAGTAGAAGCAATCCATTTGACACCTTTTGTAGCCTTTGCCACAGCTCCACCGACACCTGCAAGGGGAACTAATGCCCCGGCAACTGAGCCGATTGTACCTGCCACAGGTTGGTCTTGCTTTGCCTGTGCGATATAGTCTGTCATTTTGACACGTCTATCATCAAGTATATAATCGTTTAGCCCTACGGTCGGATGCAATTCTTCTTCAATCAAATCTGTAAGCTTAGGAATTAAGCCCAATGAAACGCTATCAATAAATGATAAAAATCCTGCGCTTTTTCCATCGGCTTTTTTTAATCGTTCGTTTTGTCCTGCCAGCGTTTGTAACTTAGGCAATTCATTCATATCTTCTTCCGTTGCCAAATTTCTACCGCCAGTACCCCAAATGTTTAAGAAATCCCCTTCACGCTTAGGAATCCATGTATCGGCTTGGGTGGAATATACGAAATTATGTTCATCTGCCCATTTTTCAAAGGCTTTCATGTCAAATTCCAAAGGGTCAATTCCATATTTAATGAATGTTGGGTTTTGCTTATATTCCTCTAATTTTTTATTTTGAAGCTCGGTAGCTTTGGTAACAATATAATTCTTATATTTATCAATGGTGCTTTTCTCGGCATCGTTTATAGGTTGATAAGAATCAATTGTATTATTCTCAATGGCCTTATAGGCATTATAACTAACCTCACCGAATTTTTGACCGTCAGTTGTCGCAAGGGGAAGTGTGATATTCTTCCCCTCGTCAATTGAAATACCTTTCGCCCAACCACTTTTTTTAGTTTCATCTCTCTTTGGCTTCGCCCAATTCATCATATTTAAACACCTCTATTTTTGTTTAATACCGCTGCCCCAACCAAATAACCCTGAATTTTTATATTCGCTAAGCCAAGCAGCAGAGAACCCATAAGCATTGAAAAGTTTTTGGATAAAATCAACTTCCAAATCATAATCTTTAGACTTTTCGATTACCAAATTCTTTAATTCTTCTTCGCCAATGGAACCCTTATTTAACAGGAACAAATTCATAAACTGTTGTTGCTTTTTCTTTGCTGAATCATATACTTCGGTTATGGTTGATTCAGAATCCTCTATTTCACTACCCTTATTTATGGTATCTACCGTATGATTTGTACCATGCCAATAGTTATAGTCATTGACGGTCGATTGAGTAATGTTACCACCCTCAATTGCTTCTCGTGATTGAGCGGCTGTAAGTCTTGGCTTAAAATCAGCAGGTAAAGTTGTATTTTCACCGGTAGTAGAATACTTAGCCTGTTCTGCTAACAACTCTTTTTGCCCCTCTGTTTGAGCCTTGATTTGGTCTATTGCACTTTGATTTGTACCGCTTGCAATCCTTTCAGCACTTGCAATTTGAGCATTAGTCAATCTTTCATTACTATCTAAGGTGCTACCCGAAATTCTTTCGGCACTGTCAATCTGTTTATTGGTGAGTAGCATATTAGCCGTTTCCCTCGAAGTAGGCTCAAAGAGAATGAATCCTGCGCTAAAGTCATTCATAGAAACTTGCTTCATGAATCGTGCTTCTGCCAATTGATTCAATACTTCTGCACTTGCTCCGTTAGCCTTAGCTTGGTCATAAGCCGCCTTAAAGTCCATATTTTGACCTATATATGGATTGGTATATTGGTTACTTGTAGCCCTGCCAAATGTTTCAGCAACCGCCAAATCATTTTGAATTTTCTGCGTATCTCTTGCAACTTGATTGTTCTGTGCAGTTTGGTCTTGGTTAAACACATTATTGATGTTAACGCCCATCTGTGAAAGCAAGGATTGTGCGTTTTGAAGTCTTTGTTGATGCGCCGATAATGCGGTCTGTTCCCCCATATTACGAAGGGAAGCCTGTTGGCGAAGTGCATTAGCGGCAGAAAAACTATCAATATTTCCGCTATTTGCAGATGCACCACTTGCAACTTCATTATCCCTGCCCTGTAAACCTTTTAAATCGTAACGTTCAAGTATGGATTTGCCGGTTTCAGTTTCAAAGGGATTTGTATTTTTAAGATAATCATATTCCTCATTATATTTCTTGAATAAACTTTCATTTTCTTGATTAACCATAGAAGAAGTGGGTCTTGTAAGTCCTGTTCTTCCGGCATACTCACCAAAGGCATTGTCAAGGATAGATGTATCTTTGATATACGAACTACCGTCAACAACCGCAAAAGGCTTTCCGAGGTTTTTGCCCCCAAATGTAATTTCCCCTGTTCCTTCATCCCACTTTATCAATTTGTCAACATCAGCTTGCGACATTCCATACTTAGAACCTAAACTATACATATACGGTCTAAATTCTGTATTACCCGTTTTAGCATAATAATCTTTCACATACTTGGATTGCTCAAAATCTTTACTTGCAAGCTCATCGGCAACACTTCCATAGTTATTGTTACGGAGCTGTGCATAGTATGCTTGTGCCGCCTGTGCCGCCCTGTCTGCACGCTGAGTATCACCTGCCTTAGTAGCACTATCCCATTCACCTTTTAAATTGAATATACGGCTAACCGCTTCATATGGATTATAAGCCATAACTTCACACCTCTCATTTCAAATATTGTTTAGGGTCAACGTATTTTCCATTTATCATAACACCAAAATCTAAATGCGGACCTGTTGATTTTCCTGTTGAGCCGACCTTGCCGATAACCTGACCTTGCGCTACCGTATCACCTAATTTTGCATTTGCACTTTGCATATGCGAATATCTTGTAACCATTCCATTACCATCATCAACATACACGCTTATTCCATATCCGTCCTTCTTATCCCCAACATATGTAACCCTGCCGCCGGTAGATGATTTTATAGGCGTTCCGGCAGGAGCAGCAAGGTCAATTCCGTAGTGCATTTTTTGAACCTTGTCAATAGGGTGTAACCGCATACCAAAGTTACTTGTAACGCTCATGTTGTCAAGAGGATTGGAAAAGCCTGCTCCATTAGATGTACCACTGCTGTCAAGTAAAGCAAGAACATCTTTCCTTTCATTGGCAAACCTGTTTTTAACCGCTTCTTGAACATCTCTGCTACTACTTGAAAAGAAACCCTTGTAGTTGGAAATTTTCTTGTCATACGATGCGTTTACAATCTCTTTATCGCTCATATTGGAAGTTACATTACCGAGTGCCGAAAGCCCTAAGCTACCACCACCAAATTGTATAGCGGTGGAATAAATCAATTCTCTAAGAGCAGGGGAGCGATTATAATCTATCCCGGTCTTTTGCTTTGCTAAATCAGCAAGCGGCTTTACGAAATTATCATAAGAATATTGCGTTTGCAGATTAGCAAATTCGTCACCATAATCAGCATAAGCCTTTTTCCACGCATTACTAAATTCAATAGTGCCGGCCTTTGCGTTCCCAAAATAACTACCTATTTTGGGATTTGACTTCTTTAACCAATCTGCAAACTTATCAGCACTGCCGGTCTTGGTTGAAAATTGAGATACACCGTAAGATACACCACCATAATCACCCTTGCCCGATGAAACCGCTCCGGGGTTATAGCCGCCACTTTCATATTTTGCAGATATAAACCCCAATTTGTCATTTGATGTTGCCGGCGTTTCTACACCACTTACAGGAAATTGAGCTATATTTATACCAAAGCTCTGTGTCTTTACAGGTGTCGAAGTAAGTCCGGTTGCCTTTGATATAAACTCTTTGGCTTTTTGGGTCACATTGGGGTTATCCAAAACAGCTTGATAATCTATGTACTTGTTAAAGAGGTTACCGCTTTTATCCAAAAAAGGATTGTATTCGATTGGATTCAAAAGAGCGTTGACCTTCGCTTTAGTTTTCACGTCCGGAACTTGACTTTTCCAATCGTCTTGTAGGTTAAATATTTTTTTAACAGTATCATTTACCATGCTTATCAACTGCTTTCTTGATATACTCCAAGTCTTTTTTAATTTCAACAAATAACTTAGAGCCGGTAATAAGTTCTTCACCCTGTTTTTTTACAGTTTCCCGTAATTCTGCAACCGTATCACAGGGGCAGGGTTTAAGTTCGAGCTTGTTAATACGTTCCTCGTTCTTGTCCACCTTAATTTTAGTTTTATTAGCACCGCTCAAATATCCTATCAGAGTACCACCCACGCCTGAACCGGCTGCTATCAAAGCCACTATTACTTGTTCACTCATGATTTGCACCGTCCTTCTTAGGTTTAGTAAAGAAGTATGTGATTATCATGGTGACTACATTTGAGAACAACAAGAATATGTTTTCATCAATCTTTTTGCCCGATAAGACAATCCATACCAATGCGAACACAAGTATCAATGTTACGATACTTTTAACATCAATCAGCTTAGCAAGTTTTTCTTTCACAGCTTATTCACCTCACTTGTTTACTGTCATATTGGCGGTTTTTCTTGCCAACCAATATAGTCTACCGTTAGGGTCTTTGCTTATTTCATCTAACATACCTTGTTTATCAGTAACAATTCCACGATGACCGAGTTCCCAAACAATATCATTTGGGGTGACAAGTTCGGTACTTTTAACATATCCGAATACCTCTGCAATTCCCAAGGCAATCTTATGAGGGTCGTACTTTGCGCAATCCTCTTTATTGGATACAAAAAACCCCTCTATAAGAATGCAAGGTGCTTTTGACCTACTTATGATGTGTATATTGTTTCGTGGAACAGCCCCCCTGTTTCGTGTTCCGAGCTTGCTTGAAATACTAAGGGATAGTTTTTCTGCCAATACTTTGGTTTCCTCATTACCGGTATAGTATAAAACTTCTGTGCCATTGGCTGATACGTTGGGGTGAGAGTTATTGTGTATGGATATGAGCAAGTCCAAATCCTGTGTGTTTGCAAAGGTTGTAGCGGATACATAATCAGGAGCTTTCGCCACGTTGCAAGGGATAACTTCATAACCTACCTTTTCCAACATGGGTATTAACTGATTATATATCTCTGTGTTACACTTAACCTCACTAAGAATGCCCTCAGCTCCCACCGTACCATAATGCCCGATGTTTACGCCAATTTTCACTGTCATCACTCCTCATCAGTTAATAAACTAAGAACCTCATCTTTTAATCTGTCCGGAACATCATCAATGGTTTTCAACCCTTTCGTGACAAGAAGGGCGTATAGTGCTACCATTATTCAGCACCCCCTATAATCATTTCATATATTTCTGCAATAGCCAAAGCTAAAGTATCTGTTTCGGATAACGGAAGTTCATCTGCTATAAACGCTTTAGCCTCCGCAATGGTGTTGAATTTCTTACCTTCCACTCTATCGAATAACTCTTGAGATGGTGCAGGATATTCAGTTACTTGAGGATCTATTTCATATGGAAGTTTCTCTTTCATCTCCTCAAGTCGACCTAAATAAGTATCCTTATCCTCAGCTGAATAGAAATCTCTTGATTCGACTCTGTCGAATGTGTATTGTACTTCTTTTGTTTCTTCATCTCTCATAGGTGTCATTCTTTCATAAGACACTGCATGAGTTAAAATTTTAACTTTGCCGTTTACTAAATGAAATCTATACATATTAACACCTCCTATGTTTCTATTGTTATTGTTCCTTTATTGAGCTGTTCGAGCAAATCTTGCGTATTTGGGTAGCAAGTATCGTCTATGGATATACCGCCTTCTGTGCCATCACAGGCTTGGATTATTGATTTATTATATGCATATATTCCAGAATCGTCACTACTACCCGTACAATTAGTCAGTACACTATTAGTTGCATATATGCCATATCCGAAACCACCATTACTACCTGTACAATTGGTTAGTATACTGTTGGTTGCATATATTCCATAGCCATCATCACTACTGCCCGTACAATTAGTCAGTGTGCTATTAGATGCATATATGCCAGAACCGTAGTCCCAAGTTTTATTATGGGTATAGAT
>JAAZFB010000559.1 GCA_012511915.1 Clostridiaceae bacterium | reverse complement strand
ATATCAGAGATTGCGGAAAATTTCACTAAGAATATTTGCGAAAAACTAAGTGAAGGAAAAACACTGGCACAAATAGAACCGGAAATGCTAGAGGAAGCGAAAGAATGTGCTGCCCGGTTGACAGAAGCATATATTTTGCATATTAACGCGCAAATAAAACTGGATAAGGCGGGGCGGCGCAAAGCCGGATTCAGTGTGGAACGAAGAGAAGATGAGCGCCGACTGCAAACGCAAATAGGTGAGATAACGTACCGTCGAGACTATTATAAAAAAGCGTCGGGCGGATATGAGTATTTAACCGATACAATTCTGGGCGTGGAGAGCCGTGAGCGTGTAAGCGAGGGACTGTCGCTGTTACTGGTAAAAGCGGCAAAAGATATGTCGTATGAAAAAGCGAGCCGTTATTTGACAGGCGGAGAAGTCAGCAGGCAAACAGTAATGGGGCGTGTTCGACTAAGTGAAGCGGATATTACGGAAACCGTTGAGAAACGCCGTGTTCCGGAAATTCATATTGACGCGGATGAAGATCACATTACACTATGCGGAGGAAAAAATAGTGAAGTGCCGTTAATCAGTGTTTATGAGGGTATTGAGCGACAAGGGAAACGAGGCAAATGCAAAAAAATATTTCATATTAGCGAATACGGAAAGGAACCGGATGAGCTGTGGGAACAGGTTTTGACTGAAATTGAGAAGCGCTATGATTTAACGGACACCAAAATATATTTGCATGGAGACGGAGCGGATTGGATTCAAACAGGTCTTGAATGGATACAAGGGTCAATATTTGTACTGGACAAATATCACAAAAACAAGGCGATATTATCTATGACAGCAGGATTTGAAGAAGATGACCGCGAAACCTTAAATAGAGAAATCCGCTGGTCATTAGAAAATGAAGAAATCCGCTACTTTGACGAATTAATCACAAGCCTATGTCAGCAACAACCTGAACGCTCCGAGAAGATTGTTGAAAGTGCCGGATACCTACATCGCTTTGTTGAAGGTATCAGCATTTGCAAAAAGGACCCCTGTGCCAATAATGGAGGTTGTACAGAACCTCATGTAAGTCATATTTTATCAGCACGTCTATCATCTAGACCTATGGTATGGAGCCGTAAAACCCTTAAAAAGCTTGCTCCGGTTTTAGCCTGTGGAGATTTAACACTTCAACGTAAAGAAAGAGAAACTGAGCTGCCACAGCCTTTGCATAAAGCCGTAAAGAAAGCAAAAACAACCTTCCGCAAAGGAGCTTTGGGTTCACCCAACCCTGATGCAATAGGAACGCTTCCTATAACAGGTAGAACTACTGGAACACAAAAGCTTCTAAAACTCCTCACTTAATACACTTTTTGGCGCCTCTGTGCGTTCGATTTAAAAACCCTACAATAACTTGACACGAACCACTGCAAAGTTTTAGTTGATAATTCTTTGGAAATCTGCTATAGTCTTTTTGTAATAATTGTTTGTTATTCATACTTCAATTATACCAAAAATACCGTCGAAATGATACTGTTTCAGCGGTATTTTTGTTCGCTTTCGGGACTTTTATTGTGCGTCAGCCCCTTTTTATATAACTATTTAGTAATTATTTCTCTTGATTTTATGGGCACGCCCCCTGAAATATAAGCATTCCTCAATTGTTATTTCACTTGTGTCGATACATTAGAACTTTCATTTACAATGTCCCAGCCTTGGGATTGCCTTTGTTTGCTATCATATGTATTAGCTTGCGGTTGCAGGTTTATAAATGTTTCAACCCAGCTATTGAGGCCTTGCAAAGTGTCTATGTATGCTAAAACAGAATTATCACACAAATTGGCAAGCATTTTTGAATACTCTGATTTTTCCTTTGCAATCTTTGTCATATAGTTTATTATATTGTATGCCAAAAAGACAAAAGAGATAGTAAAAGCTGTTTGAAATATCTTAAACATAAAATAATACTCTTTTTATTTTTTGGTCAGTGTGATAGTTGCCAATTCTTCAAAGTCTAATGTTAATGTTTGCCCATTTAATTAAAAATTACAAGCCACAGTGTTTATGGATGCTATTTTATCAGTCAATATTTGATAAACGCCTGTTGTTGCGCCGCTAATAAATTGTCCCGCAGTGCCAATTTTAGAATCAAGAAAATCAACTTTCTTTCCTGCTTCCGGAAACAATTGCGTAATTATTCTCATGTGGAGTGTAACGCTAGTATCAGCATTTTCCCCTAACGTTTTTAAGTCAATGTTTGTAATTTCCCATTCCCCTACAAAAGCATTTGGTTTGTTGCTTGTCTCTTGATTGTTGCTGGCATTGTCGGCACTTTTACCACACCCGCTAAGTAATAAGCACAAAATACATAGCATGGGCACGATTGACTTTAATAATTGTTTTGTTTTCATATAAGCACACCTATAATTCTATTTACTTCCTTGTGTAGGTAGTATGACTATATTATACATAGTAAAACAACATATGTAAATATGGACCTGTGTCAATATATTGTTCAATTGTCAATGATGGGTGACACTGTGCTCCAAAAAAATATGATGTATATTTCGATGTATAATTAAACTTGTAAAAATACAATGATTTTAATCGTTGTGTTTTACAAGTATCACCGCATCGCAATGCGGTTTAACCCCTACATTACTCCCAAGTATTTTGACATCATCTCATTAGGTGAAAGAAATCCCAGGCATATTTTAGGTATGTTGTTTGATTTAGTATTATATTGTT
>JAAZFB010000558.1 GCA_012511915.1 Clostridiaceae bacterium | reverse complement strand
TTCCAGTTTGCAATATGCTGCAACACTCATAGTTTGAGAGAAATCATTCATTATGGGGCTCAAGGGTAGAGCCAAAAGGTTTATTCTTGGGATAAGCGGCATTCACTACTGAGTCTTTCGTTTTCTATCAAGACATCGCTATAGACAAAGCTCTTATGTCTAAACGATTCGGGGCCACCCTCTAAATAATTAATAATGTTTTTCTTTATATTTGATTCACCTGTAAATCCTCGAATATCAATCCAACCATGAGCACCGTCGGAGAGCATTACACATACTTGTTCGGCCTTTGTGTTTGTCACCAGCGTTGCACTATGCGTTGCTATAATTACTTGCCGCTTGCGTTTTGCATCGCGTAGCTGTTTAACAAGGTTTTTGTAAATATACTGGTTATCTAAGTTGTCTTCTGGTTGATCAATAATTAATGGACGGTAGTCTTTAGAATAATCGCTATATCCGAGAATGAATGATAGCATAGCTACAACTTTTTGTCCGAGGGATAAATTGCGTACATCTTTATAATTGGCCTTTTGCTGTTGTGTACTTTCGCGATTATTGATATTAAATTCCAAAGAGAACCCTTCGACTTCATTAACATAAACTTTTAAGTAGCTCAAAATTGAATGAAGGTTTGACTTATTTATGAGCTTGCTGAAAAGATCATTAACAATGCTTTGAATATTGTGGTCTTCTATGGCAGAGACCCCTTGCTCAATTAGTTTAAGGGTCATTTCATCGCAATAATTGAGAATATTCTCGTAGCCCTGGATTTTAATTACATCTTTTCTAAGTGCTAAGTCGAGAAATTCAAATATACCCACTTTAGAATATATAGATAAAAGGTATTGCTCAATACCCTCATGTTTGATGTTATATCTTATCCCTTTAGCAGTATAATGCCGCTTACGATCAAATCCCGTCCCCCAAACCCATTCACCCATATTGGGCTCGTGGGCAACATTATCTTGAGTATAAACGATTTTTAATATCCCGTCTTGTGCCTTATTGAATGGTGCGATAACTGCTTCCACGTCAGCAGAGCGTTTTTCGAGGGCAGTCTTGACATCCGATAGCATTCTTCCTAATCCGGTCAATGAACGAATATTAATTACCGATTCCGGGGTTGAAAGTGTTCTGTTTTCAAAAAGAATATCATAGAGGAACCCGTTTATTGATGCTCCACCTGCAGTGTTCACAAGTTCATTAACCGAATAACGCGTGTCAAAGAGTTTTCTTAAAAAAATCCGCTTATCAGATACCCTTTCAAACGAAACATCAGTATTACTTTTAATGACACGAAATACATCTAAATAATGTCTCAGAGCATATTCTCTAATTTTATCAACATCATAGTGGTAATAATACTTATAACGATTTTCTATATTTTGTCCAAAACATTGAAGGATGTTATCAAAATCGCCCTTTACGGGCATAGACATTTCAATTAGATATTCAGTGCCACAATACTCATAAAGAATAAATACATTACCGTGAGCACATAAAAAATCTAAAGTTTCCGGAGATTTGCATCGCTGGCTTAGGGTATATTCTATCAATTCCAATATGGTGCTTTTTCCTGTGCCTCTCCCGCCTATGAAGCAGTTTAATTCGTCAGAAAAGTTCATACAGAGGGGTTGAGTTTGTCCGCTCCCGCGTAAATACCCTATATCGCTATTTTCGATATAAATACCCTTAATATAAGACTTGTTAGATGAATTTTCTTGGAACGACATACAAGTATCGTAATCATTAATCGCTTCTCTTAGAGCTTGAGAATTTCTTTTCTGACCTTTTATCCACATATGCTTTTCTTCAATGGAATTAATATCGTGAGCATCATTGTCAATAATGAAGTTTATCTCTGTCGGCGAAAAATCCCTCACTTTTGATCTGATATATTCAAGTTTATTAATATTGGATATTCCAATGAGGTTTAGTCCTGAAAAGAGTTTCTTCTTATAGGCTCCCGTTAGGAACCTTTCTCCAAAAGTATCGGAGGTATCAAGATGAGCTATATATCCAATTCCGCACTCATTGCTTATGAACTCAAGGACCTCTTTGCTTGTTTCAAATGAACCATCGACTTCATTAAATAAATATAAATTCAACCACGCTTCAATTGCACTTCTTGCCTTCACTGTATCATCAAAAACTCCTACCACGTGATTTCGATCGGCACATGAAATCTCAATGCCAAGCAAAACTTCTGGATATATAGTTCTTGGTTTCATTTTATAGAGATACTCAATCGCTTGCCGCAGTTTAGGTATTCCATTAATAGTGTGGTGATCTGCCACAATAACAATAGCTATTTCATTCTCCAAAATTGTATTTGCTAACAAAAGAAAAGCCAGCATCTCTTTCTTATTTCTAAATCCTTGTGTTAGACTATTATCGAAAAAATCTAATGTAATTGTAACCGGAAAAACATTATGTGAATGGCAAGGCTCAAGAATATCATGATCAGATTTGCCTTCATAAGTTTTGCAATCCCATGAATCTAACAGGCAATAATCGTGAGATTCGGGAGTATGAACATGAAAGCAAGTTTTATGAAAGACCCCAAACTTGCTTTTTTCAGATATTATAGCGGTATATGCTATTTTCTGTTCTCTTGACATCCGATTTTCAACTCCATTGTACAATTATATTTTTTAATTATAGCACAATTTTTATGGATAGAGGCTTGATATCGATTTGTATTTGCAAAAGCTCTTTATAAATCTTATAGAAAAGATGGAGCAGTCAACAGTCTTGGCCGCTCCGTTTTTCTTACGCCATCTTAATTTCAAACCCACCTTGACTTTGCTGTATCACTGCTGTTAAATCATCATTCCAATCTTTCCCCTGCGATATAAGCCGTGCCGGGGAATATCCTTTTTCTTTGAGTAGATTTTTCAGCCGTTCGCTTGCCTTATGTCCGGCTTCATCGTTGTCGAGACACAGAGTAACCTTTCGGAGCTGCGTATATTGTTCCAGCATCCACAGCATTGCCTGCCCTCCGACACCGCAGAGCGCTACATAACTGTGTTGCTTCCACTCTCTTGGGTAGAGCGTGATGTATGAGAGCATATCCACCGGAGCTTCAAAAACATACAGCACATCGCTTTGGCCAATCCAGTGAAAGCTGTAACGAGGATCGCAGCCATCCACATTTCCTTTGAAGCTAACCCCTTCGGTATAAAGCCCTCTTTTATGAGCGTGCCTGGCAACGCCCTTTTCGTCCACACCTACAAAGACTCCATTGTGGTACTTCTTAGTGCCGTCCTTGGATTTCTCGCAGGATTCATACAGCAACTTTTGTTTTGCAAAAAACCTGCCCACCTCCCGGTCGATGAGACGGGTTTTATCTAAATAGGCATAGACACGCCGCATATCCGTATGCGCCGACGGAAGTGCAAAAGGTTTTTTGGGTTCCTCTTTCTTTGCCTTGGCCGGTCTGTAGAT
>JAAZFB010000557.1 GCA_012511915.1 Clostridiaceae bacterium | reverse complement strand
TTGTCCCATGTAAAGTGCAGGTTGTTGCCGTAGTCCGTCATGTTCCCGACCGCGTCGTAGGTTAAATCGGTTCCGTTATAGTCGGTCAAGACAGGGGAGCAGGACACAACTCCGTCCCCTGTCTTACGTGTTCTATTCCGCGAACGAAGACATGATAGATTCCGCTCTTACTTTTGGCTCTTGCTGCCCTTGCCACTTTTCCTCACCTCATGGCAAGTGTAGCATACTTTTTAGTGTGTGTCAAAAGAACCGTCCCCGTGGCACCCGTCCCCTGACTTATCCCCGTGGCACCCACACGTCTTCTAAGTGCCCTCATTAAGCGTCAACGAGCCCCAAAGTAACTTAAAACGTCATTTTGTACAATATAAATAATCGCTGCGGTATTAATGATCTCTAAAACAATTGTTGTGATAATGGGTGTTCGCAAGCCTTTTTCTTTCTTTTTCCTTATCCATATTACCCCGATCAATAAAAATGCAATCGGAAAAAAGTATACAACCATTGGTGGCAGTACAAGCCAAAAAGTTGTTATAAATATTAATGGATCAAACCAAACAACATTATAGGGAAAAATACCATCAGAATCAGAAGGTTCAAGTGATATCAATACAAAAATAATAAAATTTAAAAATTCCAACAAAGTCATTGTTATGATAGGTTTTTTAAGTGATTTTCCAGTTCTCTTTGCTTTAATTGACCATATTACTGCAATAATAATACCCAAAACAGGAAAAACATAGATAATTAGAAAACCAAAAAACATTACACCTGTTATTAGTGCTTTGGCAAAAATATTTTCCATACGAACAAATTCCTTCCGATCAAATAAAAAAAATCAAAAGTTAAATTAATAATATATCCAAAAGTAGTTAAAAGCTAGCCTTCGTATTAAGTTGTCGTTACCAAGACTAATTGGATTACTTCTACTATACCAATCATTAAGTCTATCTTCACCAAACTTACTTAAAATTAAATCATCACTTTTTAAAGTATCAAAATTGTAATAAAAATAAGCGTGAAAATAAATTTCTTTTGCGATTATCTCTGCTGTCAAACCTGATCCCGGTGCATATAGTTCTCCTAACTCTGAACACACATCTTTGTCTAAAAGAGTTGTATCAACATGTATTACTACATCGGTGGCTTTGTTATTCGTAAAATCAAAAAGAGATATGGCTATATCTGCAAGGGTTTCAAAAGAACCAGCTGCTAGCATTTGAATTAAATCATATGACACTCCAATCACATATAACAATCCAATATACCCTAATCCCTTAAAAAATTTCGCGAATCCTTCGCCGAAACGACTCGCATGCCCCGACGGATCAACATACATAACCGGGTTATTAGAGCAATACGCATACATATTAGTCCCGACAAGCGCGTCACCCGCCATGAACAAGCTGTCCGCGCTGATGAACCTGCCGAGCGCCGGCCAGTAGTACCTCGACTGGAGATAGTAGAACTCAAACTCGCTGTCGTAATAATAGCCGCGGTACCTTATCGGGTTGACGTGGGCAATGCTGTCAAGGT
>JAAZFB010000556.1 GCA_012511915.1 Clostridiaceae bacterium | reverse complement strand
TAGTTGCATCCCTTTCCTTTATTGATACGGGAGATTCGGGCATATCCAAAACATCATCGGCGCCGCCAACATATTCAACCTTAAACTTTGTTTCGTTTTGGATACCGCCTCCGGGCTTTTCACCAGGTCTCGTACCATCTCCCGTTGTAGCCTCGTTTGCATCAACAATCATACCGATTAAAAAGCCGTCGAAAACCTCTGATGTGTTGGGCAAATCATCTCCCATTTTATCTGAAAGATTTATGAAGTTGCTATTAACCTCGTCCATATCCTTTGTTCTGCTCTTCATACCGCCCGAACCGGAGGGTTGGTCGTGCGGCCAGAGGAAAAAGGCATAATTGTCTTCTTCTTCCGTACCTATTATTTCTCTGTCGGTGCAGTTGTACGCATCAATTAGCTCTGCTAAGTCGCTCATTTTATACGGATTGCCGCCCGATTGCATCAACTTGCCCATGTCGGGACCTGTGTTTGCGTAGCCGTAAATGTAGTACATATTCGCCTTTTTGATGAATATTACTATGCTTGCAGCGATTTGACCGTCAACTATTGCTAAGTTTTCAGTCAAGTATGCCGAAAGTGTACTGCGTGCATCGGAAAGTGCCGCTTTTGCGTTTGCCCGAGATATTATGTTTGAAAAAACGGGTATAAGTATTGCTGCCAATATCCCTATAACCGCAATTACAATCACAAGCTCAACAATCGTAAAAGCCTGTTTTGAGGGGTTTTTCATTTTCTTACTCCTTAAATATATTAGATACAGCTCAAAGTGGCATTTGTAAGCCGTCAATCGTTAAACTCAAAGCCGCATACATTTCATATATGTTGCATCGTTAAAGAGGCTTTATATTTACATATTAAGAATATTTACATCATTTGTCAATCATATGGAATTTAATATGCGATTCTATTGTGAAATCTGTAAATAATTATAGTAATTTTTAAGCTGGACTGTTGCAATTATAGCATATTTTTAACTTTTTTTGCATAATGAAATGAATTGCCTGTGAATTTTGCCCTTGCTTTGTTTACATAAAGTCAACATCATGAAATCAAGGTGAATTTTATATAAAATTTTGTAAATAAAAAAGAGCATGCGCTCTTTTTTAAATAATACAATTTTCTACTAAATATTTACGGATTTATTAGCTTGCATCAACCTTTGAAGCAAAGTAAATAACTAACACAGTAATTACTGTTACAGCCACCACAAGCCAAAACATAATATTTTTGAATGTGGGACTTGCTTCGTCATAGAACGCTCTACTTCTTCGAATTAATATGGGTGTAAATAATGATTTTAAAAAATTCATGTGAACTCCTTTATCGCAATTAGCCGTTACCAAACAGATACCACCAAATAGTACCCTCTTCTTTGGCAGATTCAAATATTGGGGCAAAAATAAAAGCTAAGAAAACGAATACCACTATACCAAACACAATAGAAAAAATAAGTTTCGCTAAAAAGGGGTTAATGCTTGCGTAAAGATGGCGTTCTTCTCGTCTTTCTATGGGGGTAAACAGCATTTTTAATAAACTCATAATGCTACTCCAATATTTTCTTATTATATTATACCAAGTTAAATAATGTTTTGCAAACTCGCAAAATCTATTATATAATTATCAAAAATGATAGAGGTGAAATATGCCAAGGCTCGATATAACAAATATGGTTATGATTCAAGATAAAGAAACTGGCAAGGTGCTTGTGCAAGACAGGGTTAAGAGTTGGAAAGGTTTATCGTTCCCAGGCGGTCATGTGGAAAACGAGAGCTTTTTAGACAGCGCAATTCGTGAAGTATATGAGGAAACAGGGCTAACAATTACAAATCTCAAAGCCTGCGGGGTTATTCATTGGCTAAACAGCAAAACCTT
>JAAZFB010000555.1 GCA_012511915.1 Clostridiaceae bacterium | reverse complement strand
TATTTAAGCTTGTCATATTTTTAATAACGACTAACCCAAACTATGAGTCCGGTGCAAAACTAAAGTGGCCCCTGTTTTCTCCCCTATTTATATCGGAATCTCCCTGTTTTTTTACACATCGACGAAATTGGCGTATCATACATCCTTATATGGTGCTATTTGTATGTTATGGATATTTTTATGTCAATATTTTTATGTTAAGTAAATTTGCATTGACAAAGCAAATATATTTTGGTATGATTTTTTTGAGATTTATTCTTAAAAAAGACAACACTATAAAATTGTCCGGACGCTACATTAAGATATAGGTTTTCTACATTTCCTGATTCTTCATCCATATATATATCTACAATTAAATTGGGACACGATTAAGAAAGGTTGGGTCTATGGACGCAAACTTAGTCAGAAGGCAAAAAGCCCGCCAAAGCAAACGAAAATTAATACGAAATGATATTGCATTGTACATCATGCTGATTTTTCCGGTGTTGGTAGTTATCGTATTCAGGTACATACCTATTGCAGGGGCTATTATTGCTTTTAAGGATTATGATTTTATGAAGGGCATTTGGGGCAGTAGTTTTGTAGGGTTTAAGTGGTTCCAGAGATTTTTAAAAAACAGAAGATTTATCAGTATCTTTTGGAACACCCTTAGTCTTAGTGTGAATTCCCTGTTATTTAGTTTCCCATGGCCCATTATACTGGCCTTGAGTCTTAACGAGGTTGCAAATCAAAAGTTTAAACGGAGTATTCAAACCTTTAGCTATTTACCTTATTTCATATCCACCGTTGTTGTAGTAGGTATAATGCACCAGATTCTTTCCCCCACCACAGGCGTAGTTAATACAATTATCGGCCTCTTTGGCGGTAAGGCAATAAACTTTATAACTCAGCCCAAATGGTTTAAACCAACCTATATAATTTCGGGTATTTGGAGCAGTGTGGGATACAACTCGATAATATATTTGTCCGCCCTCACTACTATAAACCCTGAATTGTATGAAGCCAGTTACATAGACGGAGCGGGACGCTGGGACAGGATTTATCATATTACCCTTCCGGGAATATTGCCCGTAATAATTATACTTTTCCTTCTTAGCTTGGGTTCCCTTATTAATATCGGCTATGAAAAGGCTTACTTAATGCAAAACAGTTTGAACCTTTCTTCTTCTGAGATAATTGGGACCTATGTTTATAAACAGGGGCTGATTGATCTTAAATACAGCTATTCCACTGCCGTTGGTCTGTTCCAATCGGTAATTAACTTTGTCCTTATTACTGTTGCAAATACTGTAAGCAGGAGAGCTGCTGATATTAGCTTGTGGTAAAACATTATTTGGGTATGAAAGGAGTTGTTTTCTTTAGATGGTATACAAAAAGAGCTTAGGCGACAGACTTTTCGACGGAGTAAATACTTTGTTTTTGATTTTAATTGGCTTTTTATGCTTATACCCCATGGTCTATATACTGGCAGTTTCCTTAAGCGGACCCATGGCTGTTCTAAATCGTAAGGTTTATCTTTGGCCTGTGGACATAAGTTTTGAAGCTTATAAAACATGTTTTGAATCAAAAACTTTAGCCATGGCCTATTTAAATACAATTAAGTATACGGCAAGCGGTACATTTTTTAATCTTCTGGCAGTAACATTAATGGCCTATCCCCTATCCAAACGCAGGTTAGCGGGACGCAGACAAATATCATTCTTCTTTTATTTTACGAATCTATTTAGCGGCGGCCTTATACCCACCTACCTGGTGGTTAAAAATGTAAATTTTGTCGATACGATTTGGGCCTTGATAATTCCCGGT
>JAAZFB010000554.1 GCA_012511915.1 Clostridiaceae bacterium | reverse complement strand
CTGATATATCAAATAACTCTACTGCAGTTACTAATATTGCAATATCATTTGTCGCTACTATGCTTTCTCCACTAGTAAAGGCAGTTCCATTGATAGTTAAAGATGCTATTGAATATCCACTATCGGCAGTTGCAGTAATGACTAGTTCGGCACTATTAGGTATAATATCTTCGCCTGCTACTAACTCATCTTCACCATACATTACAGTTACTGTGCAATTAGCATCTTTCGTTATCGTTAAATCGTGTGATAATTCGGCAACAACTACTTCTATTTCTGTGTTGGTAGATACTACTAAAGTATCGCCATTATTAAATGGCTCTCCATTAACAGTAATTCCCGTAACTTCATATCCTACATCATTTGTGGCAGTAATAACTACTTCTGCCCCTAAAGGTAATACATTTGCCCCTGCGCTATATTCAATTTCGCCATCTACTACTGCTAGTGTCATATGATTTCCAACAACAGTTAGGTCGAATAAAATATCACTTGCTTGCGCTACTACTGAAAATTGGTTGTCGGTAATTGTTACAGTTGCAGGATTTGCTTTTACTACACCATTAATTAAAAGTGCAGAATGGGCATAACCCTCACTTGGCGTTGCAGTAACTGTATATGTATCCCCTATTGTGATTAAATCGCCATTTACAAATGATTTCAAACCATTGCTAACTACTACACTCGCCACGCCTGTACCCTTTGTAACGGATAATTTAGGCGTTAATGCTTGTTTGTATGTGTTCCATACCTTTTTATCATAATTAGTTATTCTACCCATTTTTTATATTCTCCTTAATCAACTTATTAATTTCTTGTATAAAGTTGGATTTTTAACTTTCATTTCGTTTAATTCTTCCATTGAGTAGTCAAGTATGGATTTTTTATTTTTTTGTTCGAGACCATCACCTGCTCTCGGTTGTGGATTTTCTCTCAATAAATCTTCTTTAACTTTTTTCTCAATGTTTGTTTTCATAGTTGCAATATACTCATTTTGTTTTTCAATGGCTTCAATGATTTTTCCATCGGCCATCAATTCGGCTACTTGGTTTGCTATTGTATCATCATCAACGGATTTTGATACTTTTGCTTTTAACTTAATGAGTGTATTTTCTCTTTCTATCGCTTTATAGCGTTCTTCTTTTTCTAGCAATTCTGCCTGTTTTTTCTCATCGGCAGTCATTCTTTCTTTCTCTTTGCGTTTACTTTCGGCTAACTCGCTTGCCACCTTATCAAATTGTGCTTTTATTTTAGCATATTCTTCTTTGCTTACAACTTCAGGTTGTGGAGCTGGGGTTGGTTCTGGGGTTGGATCTTCGGCAAATAGTTGTAAATTAATGTTTTTCATATCTTCGTATTTCACTTTTTTCTCCTTGTGTTTACACTTCTCTGTGTCCCCTAATGGGGATTTGCGTTTTAAGATTTCTCTATCTTTTGCGTTTTAACGAGTTCTCTCTCTATATATGCTAGTACGGAATTTCACCGTATTATTATCTATCTTACAATATTATTTTATTGTTATGCAACTATACTATATTTTCGGTATCTACTATACTCTTTTCTGCTACTTCACTTTTAATTATAATATTATGCTCTTTCATAAATGTTTCTATCATTTTACCTTCGGCTTCCGTATCATAACTCATTCTGCATTTTTCAAGTGCTAACGCAGGTGGCATACCATTCGTAACAAGATTAACATAACTTTGTGTTTTAGTAAGCATATTATCGGTCATATTAAGTGCATATTTGATTTCTATTTCGCCTGCCGATAAATCATTGATTTTACTATCAGGTATTGCCTTACAAATAAATATTATGCGCTTTAATAATTCATTATCACCTACTATAAATGAGTTAATATCATCAAGTGCTTTATTATATGCGTTATCGTATCCGTTAGCAACCTCGCTACCTTGTTTTGTTGTTCCACCACTATTAGTATTGTTACTTGGCGTTGGTACTCCTATTGTGTCGTACATTGTGCGTGTTAAGTTCTGTTTTACTTCTACTATTGCGCTAAAATCAAGCTTCGTTGATAATAATTTCAAGTCGGCAGGATGTTGTGAGCCACTATTAGTATTTAGTATTACTGCTCCGTTCTTTTTCATATCCCTATGATTTTGTTGTGCTTCTTCAGGGTCTTTACCTAAACTTACATTAAAGTATGCGTATATTTCATTAACAACATCATCAATATTATCAATAACATTACTACTAATTTTATCAATTCCGTTTTGTAACGCTTCGCCCATAGCAACAATGCCAATTCCGTTACTATGCCACTTTTTCTCTACTAATGGCAACATTTTATATATGCCTCTTTTTTCTGCCCTTGTTCTTAAAAATCCACCACCACTATTCTCAAACTCATAAAAATAGTCTTTAGTATAAATGCTAACTACATCAACATCTATTTCTTTTCTCCTATTAGTTTCGCTATCTATAACGCTATCGGTATAGGAAGTATAAAGTAAATCAAATAAAGGTGGATTTCCGTTATAGGTTGAATAGATTTTAGTGCAAGTATCACTATCTTTTGCGTATAAAACAAATGGGGCTTCCGTATCCTTGTTATACTCCTCGCTTTTTGGCTCTATAAAATAATATCCTACACCTGTTGCATAAGACCAAACTGCCACTTCTTTATCTATCGTGCGTTTATCACTATCTTTTAAGAATATATTTAATTGTTGAATATCATCTGTTTCAAGTGATTTTGTTTGTGCATACTTGATAGGATTTCCCATTACATACCCTGATTTCCAGCTCACCATATTAAAAATGTGTGGCTCTAAAACAATGTTATTAGTTTCGCTATCATCGTGTAATCTCTTTTTGCTTAAAATCTCGTGTTGCAATAAATAAGTCTTATAATCTGCCCTTATTTGCCCTGCATTAAAAATAAACGCATTAAAAACATTAGGGAGTACCCTTGTGATT
>JAAZFB010000553.1 GCA_012511915.1 Clostridiaceae bacterium | reverse complement strand
CATATAGCTTAAACCGGTTTATTGTTTCAGGTAATTATATTTATTCATTTTATACAACATGGGGCGAACTTAAAGAAGCATATAGCGCTGACGAAGGATACAACAGTGAAAGCGATCGGAAAATTATGCGAATAGATATAACTACAGGAGATATATATTATATTCAATAAAGACAGGTGATAGCTAGCTTGAATAGTAAAACAATGACTGCCGAATTAGCGATAAATACACTAAAAAAGGCTCTTTCTTCACAGTCTATCTCAAAGAGTGGTTTGATTTTACACATTGATCAAGGCTCTCAATACACATTAAAAGACTTTGATGAGTTTTGCGAATCAGTTAATATTATTCAGAGCATGAGTAAAACCGGATACCCATAAGACAATGCTCCGATGGAAAGGTAATTTAACACCTTTAAGAGCGAGTTAATACACCAACATAATTTTCGCAGTGATGCGGAGCTTGATTCTGCGACTGAGGCGTATGTATTTTTATAGTACAACTACCTCAGACCGAATTATTACAACAACAATCTCACACCTTTTAAAGCCGTGCAACAGGAGCAGCACTATAACATGATGATGTGTGAAAAAGCTATATAGCGCCATCCGGTTTTGCAATAATCATAGGAAGTGTTTATCTTCACTTTGGTAGGTAAGTCACCGCTCGAACCCTCGATATTCCCGTTTGCCGAGTGCAAACTCTATGCACACCCCCGAGTTTCCGTTTGACGAGTGCAAGATGTAATCCATTTATATGCTCCGCAAACGGAGCTTTTTCATTACACCCGACAAACGGCAGAAAACAAAAAAAGCCGCCAGAAAGCCTTGCTGCCAAGGCTTTTTGACGGCTACCGTGTGCAAAATAAAAACGCCAGTATTGTATCTACACTGACGTCCTTATATGTAATCATTTGATAAAAAAGATGCACCGACTATATCTACCTATCCTAATAGCTTGGGAATATTGTAATCATCGAACATAATTTCCGTTTTTGTAATATACCATGTTTTTCCCATATCGCAGCTGCCCTGATAAAATAAATAGATGCGTCCGTCATTGTTTCGGAACACAAAAGGATGACCGGATTCACTGCTGTTCCATTGCCCCTCTTGGCCGCATGGAATAAATGGTTCATTAAAAACCCTTGTGAAGTATGCACCATCACAGGAAGCAGCACAACCTATTTGCTGCGGCGTGCAATTATAGGAGCCGCCATAAAACATAAATATTTTCCCATTATTTACGATTACTGCGGGGGCTTCAATGCATTTACCTTCCCATTCCAGTTCAGGATGAAGAATGGCTTGATTCGCAATTTGTGTCCATGTATTTTTGGAAAAATCAGAATTTATATCCGCGTAAGCGCCACCGATTTTTTGTATCTCCATGGCATGGTCACGGGTTGCAACGTACATGTAAAGCTTATTGTTAAAAACGCAGAGGTCGGCGTCAATTGCTCTGCCACAGCACCAATCATTTGTTGGCCTGTAAACAGGGTTTGTACGGTCTTTTTCAAAATCAATGGCATTCGTTGAAACAGCATGGCAAATGGCATCCTGTTTTCCATTTCCATACGTTTGATAGAATAAGTGCACTTGATCATGAAGAACAATGGCGCCCGGTGCGCCGATTCCGTTTTTTTCATACTCCTCAGTTATAGGGATTTCACCACACAAATCCCACGACTCCATATCGGAGGATTTTGCGATCCCCACTCCGATGGAATTATGCTCCTTATACAGGATGGTATAATACATATAATATTGATCTTTAAAGCGAACAACCGCGGGATCCTTTGCAAAGTTGTTTTTCTCTTTGTTTGTAAACATCATGCCGCCTATATCCTCCGTACTTCTCTTTATCATTAATCATTATAAGAAAACCTGCCGACAAAGCAATTTCAGTTTCCGGCAGGTTTCGGTTTTGTAATCCTCTGACAAAAAAGATGCCACGCGATTTTTGTTGGCGTTAT
>JAAZFB010000552.1 GCA_012511915.1 Clostridiaceae bacterium | reverse complement strand
GGTGGCAATTGTGGGAGATGTATTACACAGCAGGGTTGCTCGCAGCAATATCCACGGTTTGATAAAGCTTGGTGCAAAAGTTGCCGTCGGGGCACCCTCTACACATATGCCACCGGGTATTGAAAATATGGGCGCAAAGGCTTTTGGCAGCGTGCAAGAAGCTATTATTGATGCAGATGTGGTAATGGCACTCAGAATTCAAAAAGAGCGACAAAAAAGCGGACTGTATCCTACGGTTGACGAATATGCAAGATTTTTCGGTATAGACCAAAAGCGTATGTTGCTTGCCAAACCGGACGCTATGTTAATGCATCCGGGTCCGGTCAATAGGGGTGCTGAACTCACTTCCTCCGCTATCGACTGCAATAAATCAGTTATTAACGAACAAGTCACGAACGGTGTTGCCGTAAGAATGGCAGTGCTATATCTTTATACAAAGGAGGCTAGTAAGTCTGAATTATGAGGATATTAATTAAAGACGGACATGTGATAGATCCGGCAAATAAAATTGACGATGTTTACGATATTTTCATAGAAAACGGAATAATCGAAGAGGTGGGCAAAAATCTCGATTATGACGGTGTCGACATTGAACAAATAGACGCAAAAGGTAAAATTGTTGCACCCGGGCTCGTAGATATGCACTGTCATTTAAGGGACCCCGGGCAACAGTACAAGGAGGATATCGAAACAGGTACAAAGAGCGCCGCAGCGGGTGGTGTTACCTCCATAGCATGTATGCCTAACACTCAACCGGTAATCGATGATGTTACGATTGTAGAGTATATTAAATCAAAAGCGGCAAATGTGGGGTGTGTCAATGTTTTCCCAATCGGAGCTATTACAAAAGGCTCTTTGGGTCAAGAGCTTGCAGAAATAGGCAAACTTAAATTTGCAGGTGTTGCGGGGATTTCCGACGATGGCAAACCGGTAACAAACCCCGCCATTATGAAGAACGCCCTTAATTATGCAAAAACATTTGATACTATGGTTATTTCCCATTGTGAGGTACCGGAATTGTCCGAGGGCGGTGCAATAAACGAGGGGACGGTATCCACAAAGCTTGGCTTACAGGGCATTAATGCGGCAGCCGAAGATATTGCGGTATGTCGAGATATAATTTTGGCAAAAGCCGTGAATGCACCTATTCATATTGCGCACGTTTCGACTGCAGGTGCTGCGGAGCTTATTCGACGTGCAAAGAAAGATGGTGTGCAAATTACATGTGAAACGTGCCCGCACTATTTTTCGCTCACGGAGGATGCCGTTATCGGCTATAATACCAACGCTAAAATGAACCCGCCCCTTAGAACGGAGCAAGATGTTGAAGCGATTATTCAAGCAATTACTGACGGCACAATTGATGCTATTGCCACCGACCACGCGCCGCATCACATCGATGAAAAAAATTGCGAATTTGATAGGGCGTTAAATGGAATTGTAGGTTTTGAAACGGCGCTGTCATTAGGTATAACATACCTCGTAGAACCAAACCATATTTCAATGAGCACACTTATTGAAAAGATGTCTTATATGCCATCAAGAATACTCGGTATTAATAAGGGTACGCTATCGTCAGGGAAATCCGCTGATATAGTGATAATAGACAAAGATGAAAAACGAACCGTTAATGTTGATGAATTTCATTCTAAAAGTAAGAATTCGCCGTACAAAGGTTATACATTAGACGGCACTGTTATATATACCATTGTTGGTGGAAAAATAGTAGTACGCAACGGAATATTAGTATAATACTAATTTCCTTGTGATACGGAAAGGTTGTTTGAATATGCATATTGATAAACTCATCGATTCCATTAAGCAAAAACAAAACCCTACTGTTGTTGGACTTGATCCTAAATTGGAATATGTACCGGATTTTATATTAAATAATTCATTTGACAAATTCGGTAAAAGCTTAGAGGGGGCGGCAGATGCAATTTGGGAGTTTAATAAGGCCCTTATTGACCAGCTTTATGACATTGTACCGGCAGTAAAGCCACAGTCTGCATACTATGAAATGTATGGATGGCAAGGTGTGCAGGCATTTTTTAAAACGATACAATATGCAAAACAAAAAGGCTTATTCGTTATTGCAGACGTTAAACGCAACGATATCGGCTCTACTGCTGCGGCTTATGCCACCGCCTATTTGGGCTTTACCGATGTGGCAGGTCAAAAGATTGCTGTTTTTGATGCGGATGCGGCAACGGTTAACGCATATCTTGGTCTTGATGGTGTGCAACCGTTTTTAGAGCATAACAAAACGATTTTTGTACTTGTAAAAACTTCAAATCCCTCTTCAGGTCAACTTCAAGATTTAGCATTCGGTGATAAAACGCTATACCAAAATGTTGCCGAACTCATAAAAGACTGGGGCAGTAATTATGTTGGCAAATACGGTTTTTCAAATGTAGGTGCGGTAATTGGCGCAACTTATCCGCAGCAGCTTGAAACATTGCGTAAATCAATGCCAAACACTTTCTTCCTTGTCCCCGGATTTGGCGCACAAGGCGCAGGAGCAGACGAAATTATCGGTGCGTTTAACACAAACGGGCTTGGTGCAATAATAAATTCGTCCCGTTCCATAATTTGCGCATATAAAAACAAAAATTGCATGCAGCAAGATTTCGCGATGGCAGCAAGGGAAGAGGCGATAAAAATGAGAGATGATATTATAAAAGCTTTAGGGGGGGGCACGCTATAATGAGGGCTTTTTTACTTTTGGAAGACGGGAGTGTTTTTGAAGGCATCAGCGCAGGCGCAAAGGGAACCGTTGGCGGTGAAATTGTATTTAACACTTCCATGAGTGGGTATCAAGAAATGATTACCGACCCGTCAAATTACCGTCAAATTGTATTAATGACATACCCCCTTATCGGAAACTACGGCATAAATGACCAAGATAACGAATCAAATGCCGCTCACATTGGCGGTTTAATAGTAAGAGAGCTTTGCAAGCAACCGTCAAACTGGCGTATGACACAATCGTTGGAATGCTACCTCAAAGAAAATAATATCGTTGCAATTGAGGGCGTAGATACAAGGGAGCTTACCAAAATAATACGCCAAAAGGGTACATTGTACGGTGTAATCACTACAGAGGAAAATTTGGATTATAACGCGTTTAGGGCTACAACCGATCATAATATTAATAATAATTGTGTAAAAGAAGTAACTTGTAAAACTGCATACACCGTATGCACAAAAAACAATAAGTTTAATGTTGCATTAATTGATTTAGGGACAAAATTAGGTATGATAAAAACACTAAGCAGTTTCGGGTGCGACATTACTGTTTTTCCCGCATATACAAGTCCCGGTTCAATTTTATCGGGTGGCTTTGATGGGGTGGTGCTCTCAGGCGGCCCGGGCAACCCGAAAGAGTACGATGAAATAACCCAAAATATAATGGTTCTGCAAAAAGAACAAATACCGATATTCGGCATCTCGTTAGGACATCAACTTCTTGCTTTGGCAAACGGGCTTGATACTGAAAAAATGCAGTCCCCGCATAGGGGCGTTAATTATCCGGTGGTGTGCAACGATAAGAAGATATCACATATAACAGCCCAAAATCATGGTTATGTGGTAACATCAAAAAATTTGCACAAAACGGATGCCATAATAACACACTACAATTTAAATGATAATACAATCGAGGGCATACGATATAATAATGCGCCTGCATTCTCCGTGCAGTTCTATCCGGGTGATACGCTGCATCCTTTTGATACAGGTTACCTTTTTGAACAACTTATCCATTTGATGGAGGTGGAAATGCATGCCAAAAGATAACAATATAAAAAAAGTTATGGTTATAGGCTCAGGCCCTATCGTAATTGGACAGGCAGCCGAATTTGACTACGCAGGAACACAAGCTTGTCAGGCACTGAGGGAAGAGAACATCGAGGTTGTGCTGGTCAACTCAAACCCCGCCACAATTATGACAGATAAAAACATCGCCGATAATGTATATATCGAACCGTTAACCACTGATTTTATTAAAAAAATCATTATTCGTGAAAAGCCGGACAGTATATTGGCAACCTTAGGGGGGCAAACCGGTTTAAACTTAGCAATTGAGTTGGCGGAAGAAGGGTTTTTGGACGAACAAAATGTTATGCTATTGGGCGCAAAAGTTAATACTATAAAAACTGCGGAAGACCGGCTGATGTTCAAAGAAAAAATGGAGGAAATAAAAGAACCGTGCATAGCAAGCAAAGTTATAGAAAATTATAAAGATGCCCTTGATTTTGCACTTGAAATAGGTTTCCCCGTTATTTCCCGTCCTGCATATACACTCGGTGGTACAGGCGGGGGAATTGCGTATAACGAAAAAGATTTAGAACAAATAGTGCCTAACGGCTTACGTCTTTCAAGGGTGCATCAAGTTTTAATCGAAAAGTGCGTATCAGGATGGAAAGAAATTGAGTTTGAAGTAATGCGTGACAGCAAGGGTAATGCGATTACAATATGTTCTATGGAAAATGTAGACCCTGTCGGAGTGCATACCGGCGACAGTATAGTTGTAGCACCGGCGCAAACACTTTCCGACAAAGAATTTAAAATGCTCAGAAGCGCCGCTCTTAACATTATAACCGCCTTAGAAATAGAAGGGGGCTGCGACGTGCAATTTGCGCAAAACCCTGATAGCTTTGAATATGCGGTTATTGAAGTTAATCCCCGTGTCAGCCGCTCGTCTGCACTTGCATCAAAGGCCACCGGGTATCCCATTGCAAAAG
>JAAZFB010000551.1 GCA_012511915.1 Clostridiaceae bacterium | reverse complement strand
GGAACAAGATGCCGACTTAGTCATGTTTATTTTCCGCGAAGAATACTATAAACCGGATACAGAAAAGCCGGGTATTGCGGAAATAATTATTGCGAAACATCGGAACGGACCTACCGGAACAGTGGAATTAGGTTTTGTGAAGGAGTTTACTAAGTTTGTGAATATTGATCGTCAGCATAGCCTAGATTAAGAACCGGCCGGGTTTTTAGGAGGAGTAGGAGAATCATGAAGAACCAGTATGATGTGATTATTGTTGGGGCAGGTCCCGCAGGAATTTTCACTGCCCTGGAATTAGCCAATACAAAGAAGAATTTAGACGTATTAATCATTGATAAAGGAAGAGTAATTGATGACAGGCGGTGTCAGATTCCCCAAGTCGGTCATTGTACGCATTGCCAACCATGTTCGATTATGAGCGGGTGGGCAGGTGCAGGTGCTTTTAGTGATGGGAAATTGTCTTTATCGCCGGAAGTCGGTGGTCGTTTGACCGATTATATTTCTGAGGAAGCAGCCAAGGAATATATTGCGTATGCTGATCAAATCTATTTACGGTTTGGTGCTAATAATGAGGTACATGGGCTGAATACCCGAATAGTTGAAGACTTAATGTATGAGTCCTCCCGTTATAGTATTAAACTAATCCCTTGTCCCGTAAGGCATTTGGGAACAGAGGTAAGCTTTGAAGTGTTGAGGGAAATGTATCGTTTTCTTACAACAGAAACCCAAACAGAGTTTTTGCCTTTGACTGCGGCGGAAGAAATTTTAGTGGATGACCAACGGACAGTAAAAGGGGTGATTATTTCCGATCGTAAAGGGGGAAAGCAGGAAATAGGGGCGCCTTTTGTGGTTGTGGCGCCCGGTCGGGGCGGGGCGCAGTGGTTGGCCCGGCAAGCCCAAAAGCTGGCTTTAAAAACCGAAAATAATGAAGTGGATATTGGGGTAAGGGTTGAAGTTCCTAATGCGATTATGGATCATTTGACCAGGGAATTATATGAAGCAAAGCTTGTCTATTATTCCGACACTTTTGAAAATAAAGTGCGTTCTTTTTGCATGAACCCGGGAGGGATTGTCTCCGAAGAGCATTATGATGGCGATATTGCCGTGGTTAACGGGCATAGTTATGCTGATCCGAATCTGAAAACATTTAATACCAACTTTGCCCTGCTTGTCTCGACCCATTTTACCGAACCCTTTAATCAGCCGATTGAATATGGAAAATATATTGCAAAGTGTGCAAATATGCTCACCGGTGGGGGTATTCTCATTCAGCGTTTAGGTGATTTATTAAAAGGAAGAAGGACGGATTACAGCCGGTTAAAAAAATCTACGACTATTCCCACATTAAAAAGTGCTGTTCCCGGGGATTTAAGTTTTGTATTGCCGCAGCGTTATCTTACGTCTTTGGTAGAAGCAATTGAGGCTTTAGATCATATTGCCCCAGGCTTAAATAGCCGGAATACTCTATTGTATGGCGTGGAGGTAAAATTTTATTCTTCAAAAATGAAAGTTAAAAACAATTTGGAAACGGATGTGCAGAGGCTATATACCATTGGAGATGGTGCAGGCATTACCCGGGGGTTGATGCAAGCTTCGGTAACAGGGATTATGGTAGCACGGGATATTACGCAAAAGATATAACGAGGCGAAAAGATGTCCCCCACTTCTACAGGTGGCGGGGACCACTATCGTTGTCCAACAGGCGGTGAGCATATCTCCCGCCCCGTTGAAACGCGCATCAGTAGAAGATTTTTCTATAATCGAAAAAATTTCTACTGATGCGTTATAACGGCGGGGAATATTGGCAAGACAAATGCAGCAAGACAAACGTAGCAAGACAAATACGGCAAGACAAATAGGAATAATTTATTTTAGTGTTTATGTCAAGTTTATGCGAAACTGCTGTTGACAGAAAGTAAAACTTCATGATAATATATATATCTGTGAGGCAATAATTGTCCTCCGAGCCATTAGCTCAGTTGGTAGAGCACCTGACTTTTAATCAGG
>JAAZFB010000550.1 GCA_012511915.1 Clostridiaceae bacterium | reverse complement strand
TAACTACTCCTTACACAAAAGAATATAAACTTTTTGTATGCCCCAGCGGTAAAGATAAACCGTCCAAAAATGGAGTGCTCCTCTCACCTGTTGATGGTAGTTACCATCTCACTGACGGAACATGTTCTTATGCGTATGCTTACGGATTAAGTATTCAAACACACTCCGAAACTGCAATAATGGCTGATAGGAAAAGTATTAGGGGAGTTTCAGGGTTAGCTTGGGACAAAAATAACTATACTCAACTACACAAATATTGTCAATTACATAAATCCGAAGGGGTTAACATCATGTATGTAGGAGGACATGTTCGCTGGATACCGGCAGATACAAAACGGCATAACACTTACAGTTATATGGACGCAAAAGGAGCTTTTGCCTTAAACTGTGGAGTGAGGAATTTCCCTATGTATAATCTTCATAATAAATACTAAAATTTTAAGAATGTATTATTAAATTTAAAAAAATGGTGGAGGTGATAGGAATGATAAACAGGTCTTTTTTATACTCCATTGGAAGTATAATGAAAACAAAACGGAGACAACTCAGAATTCACTCTAACGGTTTTACACTAATAGAGCTTCTTGTGGTAATAGCAATAATAGCGATACTTGCAGCGATGCTATTACCAGCTCTTTCAAAAGCGCGGGCGCGTGCGAAATCTGTTACGTGTATAAGTAACCTTAAAAATTTAGGTCTTGTAGGACTTATGTATGCTGAAAATAATAATAATTATATTGCGTTAATCAGGTTTAGCCAATGGATAGATATGTGGTCACCTTATGCAACTGATATAAAAAAAATATCTTACTGTCCAGCGTGGCCGAGAGGTTCGACTAATTTATGGGTCTATGGAATAAGAATAGGGAAGAAGAATGAACTAATACATTCGTTAGAACCCGCTGATGCCTCTCAAGCGCATCGTTATCTTCATATAGAAAGTGTCAGGTATCCTTCTTTATACTGGTATATGGCTGATTCTATATATTACAATCCGGGTTATGATAGTCATATGAAGGTACAACGTGCTTATGTTGACTATGGAGAATCGGATTTGGGAAAAGTTCACTTCAGGCACCCTGGGGGCACTGCTAACCTCTTATTTGTGGACGGGCATGTTGAATCTGCTACAAAATCAAGATTTGCATATTGTCAAAGAAAAGGAGAAGGTCCTTCAACAGAGTGGTGGGTTATTGATGAGAAAGGGAGAAATATTAATATAGCTAATTTTTGAAATAAGTTCTTCTCAAAAAATTAAATAAAAGGTAGCTAACAACGTTTTTACCCGTAATCTATAATGATAGTTTTCTTTGTAAGCTTCCATTGTTATGTGGGTTAGGTTAGATGTTCTGAAATCGGTGGTAAAAGAACGCGCCCTAAAGGGACGCGGCTACCAGGTGTGTTTATTAAAACAGGAAATAAGGATGACAAAGTGGGCGGGTAGAAGGATTACACTCCCTCGATTTCTCCCTCTACCCTATGGAGTGCTGGTGCGAAGAGTAATGAGCACCGTATGGCACAAAGGGTGAGTCGGTGAGCCCGCTGAC
>JAAZFB010000549.1 GCA_012511915.1 Clostridiaceae bacterium | reverse complement strand
TATAATACTTAAACTATTATTCGGTTAGGATAGAATAGGATAGGAGATAAAAATATGATAAGCGACAGTATTAAAAAAGGAATAGAAAAAACACCTCATCGTTCACTGTTAAAAGCCATTGGGTTAACGGACGAAGAAATAATGCGCCCTATAATCGGAATTGTTAACAGCAATAACGACATTATACCTGGGCATGTACATCTTGACACAATAGCCGATGCGGTAAAAAAAGGCGTAATTGCCGCCGGTGGTACACCTTTGGAGTTCCCGGCAATCGGTGTATGTGACGGCATTGCAATGGGGCATGTGGGTATGAAATATTCGCTTGCCACACGCGAGCTAATATGCGATAGCGTAGAAGCAATGGCAACAGCTCACGCATTTGACGGTCTTGTGCTTATACCCAATTGTGATAAGATTGTGCCCGGCATGCTTATGGCAGCCGCCCGTCTTAACATTCCCTCAATTGTAATAAGCGGCGGGCCTATGCTCTCTATCAGTAAAGGCGACGATAAAAATCTCGATTTAAATTCTGCCTTTGAAGCGGTGGGCAGTTATATGGCGGGAATGATAACGGAAGCAGATGTAAAAGGCATTGAAGATTTTGCATGTCCAACTTGTGGGTCTTGCAGTGGTATGTTTACCGCAAACTCAATAAATTGCCTTACCGAAGCAATCGGTATGGGCTTAGGCGGGAACGGCACAATACCTGCTGTATATTCCGAGCGGGTTCGGCTTGCCAAAAAGTGCGGCACGCAAGTGATGGAGCTGGTTAATAAAAACATCAGACCCCGCGATATAATGACTTATAACGCCTTTATTAATGCTTTAACAGTTGATATGGCTTTGGGTTGTTCAACTAATTCGATGTTACATTTGCCTGCGATAGCTTATGAAGCAGGTGTTGATATAAATCTTGCTGTGGCAAATCAAATATCCGCAAAAACACCTAACTTGTGCAAACTCGCTCCGGCAGGTCAGCATCATGTTCAGGATTTATATCTTGCCGGCGGTGTATACGCACTAATGAACGAACTTACGAAAAACAACTTAATAAACACCGAATGTATGACAGTAACAACAAAGACAATAGGCGAAAACATCGCTAACACCAAAGTAGCAGATAATACAATAATAAAACCGATTGATGCGCCCTATTCAAAAACTGGCGGAATTGCAGTTTTAAAAGGCAATATTTGCCCTGACGGTGCTGTAGTAAAACAAAGTGCAGTTCATCCGGATATGCTTGTCAGAAAATGCACCGCAAAGGTATTTGACAGTGAGCAACAGGCAATAACAGCTATATACGGCAAAGAAATTAAAAAAGGGGACTGTGTCGTTATTCGATATGAGGGCCCAAAAGGCGGTCCGGGTATGCGTGAAATGCTATCGCCCACCTCGGCAATATGCGGTATGGGGCTTGATGATAGTGTTGCCTTGCTTACTGACGGTAGATTTTCCGGTGCCACCAGAGGGGCGGCAATAGGGCATATATCCCCCGAGGCTGCGGATGGTGGAAATATCGCTTTAATTGCTGATGGTGATATTATAGAAATAAATATTCCGGAGGGCAGTCTGAATGTAATGCTGTCAGATGAACAGCTGAGCAAAAGAAGAAAAGAATTAAAACTTAAGGAACCGGAAATTAAATCCGGCTATCTCGCACGATATTCCCGTATGGTTACTTCAGCAGCACAAGGTGCCGTACTTAAATAATGGATTAGTTGAATAATTTGTATTACCCAATTATCCGACGCCCCCAATAAATATTAAAGGAGGTATATAATGAAATTAAAAACAGATGAAATAAGTAAAATGACAATAATACAATTAAAAGCACTGGCAAAAGAAAAGGGGTTTAAAAATATATCTAAACTCAAAAAAGATGACTTAATAGCTCAACTGATTGGCGTTGACGGTAAAGAAGAAACCGTCAAGCCAAACAATAAGCAAATAAAAAAAGAAAGCAAAACCGCCAAATTGAACGAAACGCAACCTATACAACAAAGCGGGACAAGTGAACAGGACGAAACGCAATCTATACAACAAAGCGGGACAACCGAACAGGACGAAACGCAATCTATACAAAAAAGCAAAACAAACGGTAAGGCAAGAACAGACACTGTTGAAGAATCCGGTATATTAGAGGTTTGTGAGGACGGTTTCGGCTTTTTAAGGTGCGAAAATTATTTGTCCGGCAGCAATGATATTTACGTCTCTCCTGCTTTAATAAGACGTTTCCGTCTAAAAACAGGTGATGATATCAGAGGAATTGCACGGTTGCAACGTGAAAACGAACGCTTTAAGGCAATGCTTTTTGTCAACACAGTAAATGGGGGTAAGCCGGAAGAAGCAATTCACAGAACACCATTTGAGAATCTTACACCTATCTATCCGGACTTTCGTCTGCATCTTGAGTCTAAGCAGACAAACTATGCAATGAGACTTATAGACCTTATAGCCCCAATTGGTAAAGGGCAACGTGGTATAATCGTTTCGCCCCCAAAAGCAGGTAAAACAACTTTATTAAAGCAGATTGCAAACAGCATTGAGGCAAATCACCCGGATACAAAGCTGATTGTGCTGCTGATTGACGAGCGTCCGGAAGAGGTTACCGATATGCGCCGCAGCATTAAGGGTGAGGTTATATTTTCTACCTTTGACGAGGAGCCATCACATCATATCCGAGTTGCTGAAATGGTATTAGAGCGCGCAATGCGGTTGGTGGAGCATAAAAAAGATGTTGTTATTTTACTTGACAGTATAACAAGACTGGCGAGAGCGTATAATCTTACTATAAACCCAACCGGCAGAACGCTGTCCGGCGGATTAGACCCCGGTGCTCTGCACAAGCCAAAAAAGTTTTTTGGCGCGGCACGGAACATTGAAAACGGGGGCAGCCTTACTATTCTTGCAACCGCACTTATTGAAACAGGTAGCAGAATGGACGATGTAATATTTGAAGAGTTTAAAGGCACGGGTAATATGGAAGTACATCTTGACCGTAAATTACAAGAAAAACGAATTTTCCCCGCTATAGATATAAACAAATCCGGGACACGCAAAGAAGAACTTTTACTTATGCAAAAAGAGCTTGAGGCCGTTTGGTCGATAAGAAAAGCTCTCAGCAACTACTTACCGGCCGAAGTTACCGAAACACTTATTGGGCGACTTATAGCGACAAAAACAAACACTGATTTTATCGACAGTATTAATAGTGTATATGGAAGGTAAATATGAAAAAATCCACATTTCCAATAATGATTATATCGGCGTTATTAATCTTTATGTCTATAGGGGTAGCCGCGCAAACTAACGTTAGAGTCCCCATCCTATTGTACCATAACTTGGTTTCTAACGCTCACAATGAAAACCCTATGTTAAGCATAACAGCAAACAACTTTCGGTCGCATATTATGGCGCTTAAAAATGCAGGATATGAATCGATATCATTAGAACAATTTTATGATTTTGCAAACAATGGCAAGCCGTTGCCGGAAAAGCCTATAATAATAACCTTTGACGACGGATATTCAAGTAATTACGACTATGCATTCCCCATTTTGCAAGAATTCGCAACAAAAGCGACAATTTTTGTAGTAACAAGCACTGTCGGGGCAACAAATACTGTTAATTTTCCTCATTTCACGTGGGAGCAAGCAAAACAAATGCAACAAAGCGGGCTTATTGAAATACAATCCCACTCCCATTCGCATAAAGAATTGGCTTTATTTGATATTGCAGAAATAATACGCGAAATCCGTCTTTCAAAATATCTGATAGAAACAAACTTAAACAAAGAATGCAATTTTTTTGCTTATCCCTACGGCAGCATAAGTGAATCCGCTATACAAGCCGTTTGGGCGGCGGGCTATAAAGTACAATGCCAGGTAGGTGATTACGGATACAATACTGTTGAAACGCTATCGCAACCGTTACTCCGCATTACCGTTAACGGTAACCTGTCGGCAGAAGAACTATTGGATATGATTGAACAAAATGTTCAAACAGACTTATACTAATCCTCAATTATGGTTATATGGTTAATGCGAATTAGTATTAGAATAGGTTTGGATAATATTTTCTATGCTTTCGCCTTTCGCCAGATTAACCAAGATATCCTTTGCGGGGCAGGTATTTCTTTCGGCACGTTCGAATAATGGTAGCAAAAACTTTTCCTCACCCTTTTGCCGCCTTAAAAGTCCATCATAGGCTATTTCAACAAAACGATAAACAAATCGTTTAGGAAGTGATAAATGCTGTTGGTTTATAACGGCATTACGCAGTTGTGTATTGGAAAGGTCTGTTCGAAAACTTTCCATCAATTCATTTGCCCTATCAAGGTTGTACAAAATCCCCAATGAAAAAGCACTTGGGGCAAAAGCGTTGTAAACAGGCTGTTCGCAATCGCTCCTGACTTCAAGCGTTGTCCTCGCTGTTATTTCTATGTTTTTAAACGATAAAAAATAATCTATATCTCCATCATTGTCTCCGTTGAAATAATCTGTAAGTAAAACCGGCGGAAATATAATATACTCTCCGTCTTTTTTTATGTTAAACATTTTTCGTTTTTTAAAATCGTCTGTTATATCTTGCAAAGTGCTATAAACACTATCCACTTTGCCGGTATTTGTTTCGGGGAAGGCGCTGTTTTCCCATAAATAATCACGACAACACAAGATATTTGGATTATCCCACATAGGTGAGTTTGAAAATAGTAATGCACGAACAAAATCAAGCTTTGCAAACACAGTCGCCGCAAAGGGCAATTCGGCAAGCGATACATCAAGATGTGTTTGCGACGATGAAATATATGCCGGAAAATCGGGAAAGTTGTGCCTTGCAGCAAAAGCATGTAAATATTTATCAATCATATTGTACACAGGAAAATTAACATGGCTTTTGTTTATAAACTCTTTATAAGGATTACTGCCCATACCCGTCAATATATAATTATACTTTGTTAAATATTGCTGTGCCTGCTCAAAATATCCGAAAAACCTGTTGGCTATGTCGCAAAGATTATCACCGTAATGCATAGAAAATTCAAAGTTAATATATGAATTGTCAAAGGACAGTACGTCTATTGCATCATTGAAAATAACGGCTGCTTTACCGTCAAGTGTCTTTTCCTCAACGTCAAAACCGTTTTGTAAAAAGAACGATAACAGCCCCTGGGCGACATCCTCCTCTATCGGCTTTCTATCCATATTAATCAGCGGAAATTCAAGCTCTACACCAACATTACCTTTTTTTTTGTTTCCAAAAGGTTTTATAAACCTGTCTTCTATTACTTTCATTAACTATGACCATTAGCCTTTCATTTGTTTCATTTATTTATTTCAAGTTTAAATAATTATAAATCAATATCAACGCATCGGCATTTGTAAGGTATTGGTTCGGATAAAAATATCCGCCGCTCCCCGAAACAAGTCCGAAACCACGGGCAAGGCTTACATAGCCGTACAGATTAGGGGGTATTTTATGCATATCCAAAAAGTGCATTTTAAATATCCCTTCGAGCTCTGCAACTTCTTTATAACCAATTGTCCCAATCAGATACTTAACCGCCTCAGCACGTGTTATTAAGCCTGTTGGATTGACATTTTCTCTTTCGATTATATCGGACGATACAAATGCCGCGTAAATCATATCAAGCTCATCGCTCATTAGTACGTTTGAATTGTCAAAAGCAAGAGAATCGTTTGGTGCCACCGAGGCGAGCATTAAAATAAAATCCTGCTGAGTTATGTTTCCATCAAGCACGACATCGCCATAGGAAACAAACACATCATATTCCGCCAAAACTGTTACCGGAACTATTGCATAATGCCCATCCAGCCCAATATAATTTAACGCTTTTTGCGGTCTGGCTTTATTGCCGTCATATGCCAATAAATCACCTGTTCTTGCATCTATTATTGCCGCGACTTGCGGATTAATAATATATACAGCTGTTGCATAATTCTCGTTTGTTTGCACATAGGTAAGTTGTAACCCGACCGTTTCAAAGAAAATATCATATGCTTTACCAAGCGGTATCGCACTATCTGAATTGTCAAACATAATATCATCCCATACACTTGACATTGAGATAATGTCGCCATTTAAATTAACAACAAAAGATATGTAATTATTTTTAAACGGTATGGAATTTACTGTTCGCTCGTACAAGACCGTATAAGCGTTATCTGTAGTATTTTGCGATTTTACCATTTGCGGTGGTGCAAGTTCGGCAATATAATTTGACTTTTGCTCAGCTATAAACTTATCTGTTATACGCATTGCACCCGATGCATCTATTGTTGCCGCCGATGTATTGACTGCGTTATAATTGTTTTCAAACCCGATGATGTCAAATGTAGCTGCATTAAGTATTACACTTGCTGTATACGATGCCCTGTTAAAATTTAGCGTTATTAAAACATCAGCATTGCTTTTTTTATAATACTCTACGTCATTTAAAACGAAATTCTCATCAATCCGCAGCTTGTCTGTACGCATTATATGACGAATGGCATCACTAGCGGAAAAATCATTGTTTAAGTATGCGTTGTCAGAATCTACAACAGTTGTCCTTTCGAGCATTGCGCGCATTTCGTTGTATCCACCGGTAAATACCGGGGAGGCAGACATGGTAGCTTCACCGTTTGCAGCATCAATATAACCCGTAAAAGCAGGTGTGTACACCAATGTTGAAAAGCCGACCGAGCTAACCGCCTTTTTCATATGCCTTAACTCTAACCGTATGTTTTCTTCAAAAAATTTCTCCGCATCTGCAAGCGGTATTATTTTGTCTGTGGGGCTGAAAACAATCTTCTCATTCCATTTGCGGTTATAACGCACCAACCTGCCCGTGTTACCGTCAATCAAAATAGTTATACCATCGTTTGGATAGTTTATACCGTTTACTATTCTGTTAAAATGTATATTAAACCCTTCCGAAACAAAACTGTATGTATTGGAATATATGCTTTTGTTAACCTCGTCCGTAATATCGCTTGCAACTGTGTTAATAAAATTCAATGCCGTTTGGTATGCCATATTTTTGGAAATATTAGGTATTATTTTTTTTGTTCCGATACCCAAAGGCCTTTCCACCAAATAGTTTAGTATAGTGCCGTCACTTTTGACGGTGATTTTTATTGATTCCCCTGTATTATTATCCCTATAAAAAGACGCAGTATAATTCTCACCTGTCTGGGAGCTTCCACTAAAAGAATAGTCCGCAAGGTATGGCAATTTCTCAGTAAGACTTCTCACAATATCTGATTGTGCTGTTGCGTTTAATGATAATAAAAGCCAAAATATAAACACAAATAGCTTTTTCATGACAGCGACACCTCTCCAAATGTTATTATATAACAGTATGTCGCAAATAACAATAACAATAGTTAAACCGTAATCATCTTTTAATACTCAACACCTCCTTTTAACAAACAAACCCACAAACGCAAGCAATGCAAGCACAGCTATGCCTATACACATTACTTTTAATGAAAATGCAAAGGCGAAAAGCCCGGTATATGTGTTATAAACCGCACAAGCCTCTATCTCCTGCGGCATAAAGAGGATAAAAACCATTGCGTATACTCCTGCAATAATACCTTGCACTGCTTTTGCGGCAATAAAAATGCGTGGTGATAAATCGGTTTTTGACAATATACCGCTTACTTGCAAAATTACGCTTACACCGGACCATGCTAATAAAACTGAGGCAAGTACAATTTTAAAATTCCCAAAACGGGAATTTGCAACTGCTGATACACCGGAGGTTATCTCAAAAAAACCAACCGCAATGGCATTTGATAAATCTTGGCTTATTCCTAATAACCGTATAATATTTTCTGCAACAGCGATTACTCTATAATGCTCCAAAATAGCGATTAACACATTAAAAAACACTATAAAACCGCTCACATATAAAATAAGTTCAACCGCCTTTGATACTGAATATGACAGGGCGGCACCTAAATTGACTTGTTTAAGCGGTGCGGAACGGTAATACGCACAAGGCAGCGTCATAGATTCGTATCTTTTATAAAAACGGAGTAAAATACCCAATGTTAGAGCGCTTAACACATGAATGATATACATAATAATTCCTGCCTTTGGTGAACGCAATAAGCCGGTACCTATAGAACCGATAATAAATAAAGGCCCGGAATTATTACAGAAACAAATAATACGCTCTGCTTCGGCTTTTGTACATAGATTGTTTTCGTATAAATCAACTCCACATTGTGCCCCTACCGGATATCCGCTAAGCAGCCCCAAGACAAATGCAACACCTGCGCTGCCGGGCAAGTTAAATATCGGGCGCATAATACCACGACACATATCTCCAATTTTCTGTGCCGCCCCCACCTGCACTAACAGCTTAGAGCATACAAAAAACGGAAACAAGCACGGAACTATAGTATTAAAGCATAAACTGAGTCCGTTTGCCGCCGCCGAAAGACAATCGGACGGATTAGTCAGCAGACCGACTAAAACGAAAACGGTAATAAAAATTATTATATTCAAAATAAGCCCCCTATTTCCTTGTAGTAGTACTCTGTCAACTCTAAAACGTATGTTATCCGGCGAGAAAAATTTTTGTAGGACAAGGCGGAGGATTGAGGAATACTGTACGTATTCCGATTGACGACAACGCAGTCATACGGAAATTTTGCCG
>JAAZFB010000057.1 GCA_012511915.1 Clostridiaceae bacterium | reverse complement strand
CCATCAGGGGTTAAATCACGATATATCAGTAAATTGTAATCATCGGTTTCAAAGCCCATAGCAGACAGCTCTGAAATAATTTCCTCATCGTCAATGTAAAACAATACCTCTACAATGGCCTTTTGCTGACCGCTCCTAATAAGATCCCGACTTGTCCTTTGACCTAAAACCATATTTAAAGAATCAATAATAATAGATTTCCCTGCGCCTGTTTCACCGGTAAGAACATTAAAACCGTCTGAAAAATCAACGGTTAACTCATCAATTACCGCAATATTCCTTATATGCAAGCGTGCAAGCATTAAGTCACAGCCTCCCGTTCCCGTATTATTGCTACCGGTGATTGGTTAGGAGGCATAAGGGAGTTGACCCCATATGCCTAACTTCTCATTTCACTAAGCTTTGAACAAACATATTCTGAATGCTTTTCGGTTTTTGTTACAATCATTATTGTATCATCACCTGCAATAGAGCCCACAATTTCTCTAAAGCCTGCTTTATCAATAGCGGATGCAGCCGCCTGTGCCGCACCACTTATTGTTTTTACAACTATAATGTTGCCCGCGGGGTTAATTGAAATAACAGAGCTTGAAAAAACCTCTCTCAGCTTTTCGTCAAAGTTCTTTTGATTAGTCTGCTCTGAGCGTGCATACACAAAAACATTGTTATCTAACGCAACTTTAACCAGTCGCAAATTTTTTATATCCCGCGATACAGTCGCTTGGGTAACATTGTAACCTGCTTCGTTTAAATATGTAACCAATTCATCCTGTGTCTGAATATTTTGTTTTTCGATTAATTCAAGTATTTTTTCAAGACGCCTTTTTTTTGTATACATCATTCTTCCTCCGCAGTATACCAAACTGTTTTATTTTAAATATAATTTACGCCTGAGTTTTTCATAAAACGAGTTGCCTCTCGTTCTCACCAGCCCGATTTTACTGCCACCGGTTATTACTATTTCCTCGTCGTCAATAATTGGGTACTGTTTTTGCCCGTCAATAATAAGGACAGGTTGTTGCCTTTTGTCTTTTTCAATGCAAACCTTTACCTTTTTATTGGCAGGTACGATAATGCTTCTGGAATGTAAATTATGAGGACAAATCGGCGTTGCTATAATAACATCTAAAACCGGATCCGCTATCGGCCCACCGGCCGATAATGAATACGCTGTCGAACCTGTAGGTGTAGCAATTATCAGACCGTCCGATTTTGCACAACTTACAAGAGCATCTTCAACATATAATGATATCTGGAGCATCTTTGATGAATTGCCCCTGTGAATTACGGCATCATTTAATGCGTTAAACCTCTCTGCCCCTACTGCAACATCAAGCATCATATGCCACTGAACAGTATACTCACCCTTTAGCACGTTTAATAAGCTGTCACCGTCCGCCTTTTCAATTTCGGTCAAAAAACCCAGCCGTCCATGATTTATCCCAAGCAACGGTATATCATAAATACCGTATTCGCTGACGGTTGATAAAATGGTGCCATCTCCACCCAAAACAACAAGCATATCCGCTTTTGAAAATTCTGTTTTTTCTACATATTCCGCCTCTATGCCGCAGCCTTTATACTGCTCATCAAGCATAGGTACAATCCCGGCAGACTTGATTATACTGACCGCCTGTTTTGTCCCCTCAAGGTTTTTATCTTTATATGTATTTGGAATAACAGCAATTCTCTTCAAAAAAATCCATTCCTTTCAATACCTGCCATGGTTAGTACGAACCAGTATTCAACATTCCCTATGTGCTAAATCCACCACTTCTTTAATATCAACGGTATTATCATTACTGCTTTTACCTATATGCATTAAGTATTCAATATTTCCTTTTGGGCCCTTAATGGGCGAATAAGTTAAACCATATATGTTAAACCCTATATCGCGTGTAAAGCCAAACACCTTAACAATTACTTCAATATGTGTGTCTGCGTCTTTAACCACACCGTTTTTACCGACCTTTTCACGCCCCGCCTCAAATTGCGGTTTTATTAGTGCTACTGCGGTTGCGTTGTTTTGCATCATGTTGTAAACTACCGGTAAAACAAGTTTAAGCGAAATAAAAGAAACATCAATCGACACAAAATCTAATTTTTCAGCCACCTCTTGGGAAGTTAGATAACGAATATTTTGTCTTTCTAAATTTACAACACGTTTATCATTCCGAAGCTGCCAAGCAAGCTGCCCATATCCCACGTCTACACTATATACTTTTTCTGCACCGTTTTGAAGCATGCAATCGGTAAACCCACCTGTTGATGCGCCCACATCCATGCAAACGCAATTTGTAATATCTATGTCAAAAAACTGCATAGCCTTTTCAAGCTTTTGTCCACCCCTGCTGACATATTTACTTTCATCTGCACGAACATCGACAACAGAATTATCCGTTACCAAAAACCCGGACTTATCCGTTTTGCAATTATCGACATATACACAACCGGACATAATTATCCGTTGTGCCTTTTGCCGACTCGGCGCCAGGTTATGCTCTACAAGGTAGATATCAAGACGTTTTTTCAATGCCGCTCTCCTTCAAAATTAGCCTTGCCACAGACTTTGCATCCAATTTATATTTTTTGTAAAGCTGATGCTGTTGGCCGTGCGGTAAGGGATTATCGTCATACCCGAGTTTTATTACCGGCTTTGAAAGCGCGATTTCTATCTGACTTCCCGCCCCACCAATTATTACGTTATCCTCTATCACAATGATTTTACCGGTTTTATTTGCCGAGCGGCGTATTGTTTTTATATCAAGGGGCTTTATGGTTCCCAAATCGATTACTTCTGCATCAACACCGGATAAAGCAACAGCCTCTACTGCGGTGCTTAGCATATTCCCTACCGCCACAACCGTAATATCTTTACCCGTCTTTACAACTTGTGCTTTTGCAAATTCAAATGGCTTGATGCAATGCTCAACATCCTTTATAGCTTTGTTATAACGAATTGCAATAGGGTATGTATGCTCGTTAATCGCATAATCAAGCATTTGTTCAAGCTGCTTGGGTGAAGATGGGGCCAAAATTGACAAATTCGGTATATGCGAAAGATAAGAAATGTCGTATATCCCATGATGCGTTTCACCGTCTTCACCGACAATACCGCTTCTGTCTATGGCAAAAACAACATGTAATTTTTGCAAAGCTACATCGTGCAAAATCTGGTCATAACTCCTTTGCAAAAATGTAGAATACACCGCCACCACCGGCACAAAATGCTCTTTGGCAAGTCCTGCGGCAAATGTTACGCTGTGCTGCTCTGCTATGCCCACATCAAAAAAACGGTTTTTATATTTTTCCGCAAAATCAGATAGCCCCGTTCCGTCCGGCATTGCGGCTGTTATAGCAACCACCTTTTTATTCTTTTTGGCAATATCGACAAGCTTTTTGCCGAATACTTTGGCCGTGGATATATGCGCATGTTCCCCGTTTTGCCTGCCGGTGCATATATCAAAGCTGCCTATACCGTGGAAAGCACAAGGCTCGTCCTCTGCAAATGAATAGCCCTTACCTTTTTTTGTGTATATATGCAGTAAAACCGGGCCTTCCACCTTTTTTGCACGATTGAAAAAATCCACCATTTGCGGGATATCATGCCCATCTATCGGGCCATAATACGCAAAACCAAGAACTTCAAACATCGAGCTTTGCATTAACAAATATCGCACGCCGTCCTTTGCCCTTTGCAGCTTATTGGCAATAGCTCCGCCGTATTTTGGTATCTTATTTAAAAAAGCGTCAATATCCTTTTTTGCCTTAAAATAATTAGGGTCTGAACGGAGTCTGTTCAAATATTTTGACAATGCGCCGACATTTTTCGATATTGACATTTCATTATCATTTAACACCACAATGAAATTGGATTTAATTCTACCGGCGTTATTCATACCCTCATAGGCTAAACCCCCTGTTAAAGCCCCATCGCCTATGACAGCAATTACCGAATGCTTTTTACCTTCTAAATCGCGTGCGGTTGCAAGACCCAAAGCGGCTGAAATGGAGGTGCTTGCATGCCCGGTATTAAAGCAATCATGCACACTTTCATCAAACCGCGGAAAACCGCTTATACCACCCAAGCACCTTAGATTTTCAAACTCGTCTTTTCTGCCCGTTATTATCTTATGAGTATATGACTGATGCCCAACATCCCAAATGATTTTATCGGTCTTGGTATCAAACACCCGGTGCAAAGCTATTGTCAACTCAACGGTCCCTAAGTTAGAAGCAAGATGTCCGCCCGTTTTTGACATGCCGGTTATTAAAAATTCCCGTATCTGTGCGGCGAGGGTATCGAGTTTTTTTATATCAAGCTTTTTAATATCTTGCGGATTATTAATTGCGTTAAGTAAGGT
>JAAZFB010000548.1 GCA_012511915.1 Clostridiaceae bacterium | reverse complement strand
GAATATGGGTTTGCAATACATAAGGGATATCCCACCAAGGCTCATTACAATGCACTTGCAAGTGTTGGGGCGTGCCCGTTACATAGAAAATCTTTTAACTTAAAGCTAAACAATTGATATGGTTAAACACAATAAACGGTTAGGCGAATTTGGTGAACGGCAAGCAACAAAATATTATAAAAAAAAGAGATATAAAATACTAACGAAAAACTACTATGTAAAAGGCGGGGAAATAGATATAATTGTGCAAAAGGGTGAATATATTGTGTTTGTGGAAGTAAAAACACGCAGCGCAAGTCAATTCGGAAACCCTGCCGAGGCGGTAACCTTTTATAAAAGGCAACGTATGATAAAAGCCGCAAAGATTTATTTGCAAAAACATGGTGAATGTTATGTCCGTTTTGATGTTGTTGAGGTTTTTGTAACAGCAACCGGTGAGAAGTTTAAGATGGAAAAGTTAAATCATATAGAAAATGCTTTCGAGGTAAATTAGTTAGGCGTAATAAAATTGAGGTGGCAAAAAGTGTTCAGTGATGCACATTGCGATACCATATCACGGATATACGACAACAAAGAAGGGCTTTTTAGCAATACGGGGCATGTAGATTTAAAAAGACTTAAGGCTCAAAACTCTCATATACAGTTTTTTGCGGTTTGGGTCGACCCTATACATAAACCAATGGGGCTATTAAAAAGTCTTGAAATAATTGATAAATTCTATTTTGAAGCAAAATCAAATAAGTTGAACATAATAAAAACCGCACAAGATGTAGATAAGGGCGGCGCAGTGCTTTCTATAGAGGGCGGCGACGTACTTGCCGGGAAGCTGTGTAATGTCAGGATACTTTACACCCTTGGTGTAAGGGCGTTAACCCTTACATGGAACAATAGAAACGAATTGGGCGACGGAGCGTGGGAGGGTGCTACTGCAGGTGGCCTTTCGAGCTTTGGGCGTTGTGTCGTTACTGAGATGGAAAGATTAGGTATGGTTGTGGATGTATCGCATCTTAGCGAAAAGGGGTTTTGGGATGTTGCATCTGTAAGTAAACGTCCCTTTATAGCTTCTCATTCAAATTCGGCAAAGGTTTGTCCTCATTACAGGAACTTAACGGACGAACAAATCATCGAAATAATAAAACGAGAGGGTTTTATCGGTATAAACTTTTGTCCCGACTTTTTGGGTAAAGAAAAGGTGAATGTTGACGATATTATAAGACATATCGATCACATAATGTCATTAGGCGGTGAAAACGTGTTGGGTTTTGGTGCTGATTTTGACGGAATTGATGGCACACCGGAGGGCATTTCGGGCGTTGAAGATATGTATAAAGTTATCGAGAGGTTAGAAAAATCAGGTTATAGTAAAAACCAATCAGAAAAGATTTTATTTAAAAATTTGAACAGGGTGTTAAAACAGGTTTTAAATTTTGAAAGTTCATATTGAGTTTTTTGTATTATTAGTGTATTATATGATAAATAATAAATACACTTCGCTATATCTTTCGAAAGGAAACGTGAGTATGAATTTATCAAAAAAGGCTTTGACGATAAGTCCTTCCCCAACTTTATCAATTGATGCAAAGTACAAAGAAATGAAGTCAAACGGCATTGATGTAATAGGTTTTGGGGCAGGAGAACCGGATTTTGACACGCCAGAACACATAAAAGAGGCTGCTATAGATGCAATAAACGCAGGCATGACAAAATACACTCCCGCTTCGGGAACAAATCAGTTAAAAGAGGCAATTTGTAAAGAACTTTATGATGATAACGGTCTGTTATATAATATTTCCGATATTGTTGTTTCAAACGGTGCAAAACATTCGCTTGTTAACGTTTTTTCAGCGATTTTAAACCCGGGTGATGAGGTTATAATCCCAGCCCCTTATTGGGTGAGCTACCCCGAGATGGTGAAGCTTGCCGATGGCGTTCCGGTGGCTTTGCACACCGATGAGGATACAAATTTCAAATTTTCGCCAGAGCAGCTTAAGGCGGCTATTACTCCAAAAACAAAAGCAGTTGTAATAAACAGCCCAAGCAATCCGACCGGTATGGTATATTCAAAAGCAGAGCTTGAGCAAATAGCTAAAGTTGCAGTTGAAAATGATTTATTTATTGTGTCCGATGAAATATATGAAAAGATTATTTATGACGTTGTGCATTACAGTATTGCATCTTTTGGTGAGGATGTAAAGGCAAGGACAATACTGGTTAACGGTGTTTCAAAAAGCTATGCAATGACAGGTTGGCGTATCGGCTATACTGCCAGTGCACCCGAAATAGCAAAAGCAATGGCGAATATACAAAGCCATGCGACATCAAATCCAAGCTCAATTTCACAGGCGGCCGCCTTTGCTGCATTAAACGGCCCGCAGGACACTGTTGACGCTATGCGTTCGGAGTTCCAACTGCGCAGAGATTTCTTGGTAAGCGTAATAGGTAAAATCCCCGGCGTATCGTGTTTGGCACCACAAGGTGCTTTTTATGTTATGATGAATATAAAAAATGTCTTGGGCAAAGAGCTTAAGGGTAAGATAATTAATAACTCCGATGAGTTCTGTGCCCATGCCCTTCAAACGTGTAATGTTGCACTTGTTCCGGGAACAGGGTTTGGTGCGGACGGTTATGTGCGATGGTCGTATGCTACAAGTATGGACAACATTAAAAAGGGAATAGAAAGGATAGCAGAATTTGTGCAATAATAAGGGGTGAATAATTCAGACTATCCACAAAATACTTAACACGCAAAACAGCTGAAAGGGAAATAAAATGACCGAAACTTATCAGAGTCCTTTAGGTAAAAGATATGCAAGTACTGAAATGAAAACACTTTTTTCCGATGATAAAAAATTTAAGACTTGGCGAAAGCTTTGGATTGCCCTTGCACAAGCAGAGCAGGAATTAGGGCTTAATATTTCGGATGAACAAATAGCCGAGTTAATAGCGAATGCTGAAAACATTAATTATGATGACGCTATAGCACAGGAAAAAAAAGTGCGCCATGATGTAATGGCACATGTATATGCTTATGGGTTACAATGTCCCAAAGCAAAGGGCATTATTCATTTGGGTGCGACCTCTTGTTATGTGGGTGATAATACTGATATTATTATTATGCACGAGGGGTTACGGCTACTTCGTAAAAAGATAGAGACGGTAATAAGTCATTTATGCGTTTTTGCAAAAAAATACAAGGCGCTGCCAACTGTTGCATTTACACATTTTCAACCGGCACAACTTACCACGGTAGGCAAGCGCGCAACGCTGTGGATACAAGATTTGCTTTTTGATTTAGAGGATATTGACTTTAGGCTACAAAATGCCGCATTGTTGGGCTCAAAAGGAACAACCGGAACACAGGCGAGTTTTTTGGAACTGTTTGACGGCGACCATGGAAAAGTAAAAAAAGCAGAACAACTTATTTGTGAAAAAATGGGCTATTCAAAGGCGTTTGCAGTTTCGGGACAAACCTATTCAAGAAAAATGGATAGCAGTATTTTAAATGTTTTAAGCCAAATTGCACAATCCGCCGGAAAGTTCAGCAGTGACATTCGTCTGTTGCAGCATTTGAAGGAAGTTGAGGAGCCGTTTGAAAACGACCAAATAGGCTCGTCTGCCATGGCTTATAAAAGAAATCCAATGCGCTCAGAACGTATGGCATCCCTTGCACGTTATGTTATTGTGAGCGCGCAAAACCCTGCTATAACAGCCTCAAACCAATGGTTAGAAAGGACGCTCGATGACTCGGCAAACAGAAGGATTGTCATACCGGAAGCCTTTTTAGCGGTTGATGGGGTTTTAAATCTATATATAAACATTGCGAGTGCGCTTGTGGTCTATCCGGAAGTTATTCGACAGCGGGTGCTTACAGAGTTACCGTTTATGGCTACGGAAAATATTATGATGGCGGCGGTTAAAGAGGGCGGAGACAGACAGCAACTACATGAACGTATAAGACAACATTCAATAGCAGCGGCAAAGGCAATAAAAGAGGAGGGCAAGCCAAATGATTTGATTAAAAGGATTGCAGGTGATCCATTGTTTGGCATCGACGAGAATTCAATTATGCAGATTTTACGTCCAGAAAATTTTATAGGGCGTTGTGTTGAGCAGGTAGATGAATTTTTAGCAGACATTAATATTTCAACTCAAATAGAAGATATCGGAATAAATGTTTAGGAGTGAAGAATTGAATAAAAAAATAGGATTTATCGGTGTTGGGAATATGGGCGGCGCAATTGCAAAAAGCCTTATTTCTTCAGGGAAAGTTCGGACTACCGACATTTATGTTACTGATTTGGACAAAGAAAGGACAGATGCGTTTGCTAAATTGGGTGCGGTTGTTTGCGACAATGCAGTTGAAATAGCAGAAAAGGTCGACGTTGTTGTTCTTGCTGTAAAGCCAATAGCTTTTGAATGTTTGTTAAATTCAGTATCATCTTATACTAAACCGTTATATATTTCAATAGCCGCAGGGATTACGATAGATTACATAAAAGGCTTTTCTCGCGGTGCGGCAAAGGTGGTTAGGGCAATGCCCAATATACCGGTATTGGTAGGGGAAGGGACAACGATTATATCATATAAGCCGCCCGCTACAGAGGCGGACGAGCTCTATGCCTGCGAGTTATTTGAGAATGTCGGCATTGTACAAAGGATGAATGAAAAATGTTTTAATACTGCGATTGCCCTTACTTCAAGCAGCCCTGCTTATGTTTCTATAATGATAGAGGCAATGGCGGATGCGGCGGTTTCCGGAGGTATACCGCGAAATATGGCATATCGTCTTGCTGCACAAGCGGTTGCAGGCAGTGCAAAAATGTTGATGCAAACCGGTTTGCATCCGGCACAGTTAAAAGATATGGTATGCTCACCCGGTGGCACAACCATAAAAGCGGTTGAAAAATTAGAGGAAAGGGGTTTCAGAAACGCATTGATAAGCGCAATGCGGGATTGTTCAAAACGATCTGCACAAATTATGAGGTAATTTGGGTGCTTTAAAAAGACACTGCTTTTTATAGCTCATACTAAGTTCAATCAAATATAACACTATATATGATTGAATTTAGTATCAAACAGTAATTTTACCCCCAAGACAAGCATACATTACAGTATGGGGGGTATGCAAGTTGTTGACGAGAATAAAAGAGCTTATCTGTCTGCATGTTACGAACAATTCATTAAAATATTTCTTTTTAATATTGTTTTATGCAACCGGGATAATCGCGGGTGCGATTTTTGCGGGCGCTTTGCCGCCCGAAAAATCGGACGACCTTATGGCTGTTATAAGTGGATTTTGTAACGGCCTAAACGACGGTGAAATAAAACCCAGTTTAATTTTTTCGCAATCAATATTAAATAATATCAAAGCGGTTGCATTGCTTTATGCGTGTACAGTATCAGTATATTTGCTGCCACTTATTTATTTGCATATTACCGCACGCGGCTTTGTCATAGGTTTTACGGTTGGTTTTATGAATGTTTTTTTTGGTTTTCAAGGGTTCTTATTTGCGTTTGTCTCAGTATTTCCTCAATTAATAGTACTTATCCCGGTAATTATGGCTATGTCGGTAATGTCGCAAAACTATTTAACCGAAAAACGAAGAGCTTCGCAAAAACACTTTCTTAATAATGAAAAAAAACATTGTTTTATAAAATTTTCCTATTTAACTTTAGCTTATTGCCTTTTTATGGTAATACCTGCCTTGATAGATGCATTTGTGATACCGGTGTTTGTCAGATCTATTGTGCGTGTATTTTAGTAATCCCACTACATATTGTAGTTAAAAAATATAATTGTTTTTTTTAATAAAAAAGTTTAAGAAAACTATGTACAAATAGATTTTTTTCGTGTATTATATTAGTTACGATGTTTACATAATCATCTTACGGTGAAAGGGGCGATTGTCAAATAATATGGAGCCTAACGTCAGCCAATTTATTGAATATCTGAAAAATGTAAAGAAGCTTTCTGATAATACATTGCAATCGTACCGACGCGATATTGTGCAATATATTACATATATTAACAACAGTGATGTATCCTCGTATGAAAACATTTTACCCTCAACTGTAAGTGGGTATATGGTCGTACTCAAAAATGAGGGCAAGGCGGATTCTACGGTGGCCAGGAGTTTAGCATCTATCAGGGCTTTTTATAAGTACTTACAAAAACAAAAAATTTCCCTATCCGATCCGACAGATGATATACATACCGTCAAGTCAGAAAGAAAACTGCCCCAAATATTGACAAGCCAAGAGGTAAACTTGTTACTTGAACAACCTTCAATGGCTGAATTAAAGGGCATTCGGGATAAAGCTATGCTTGAGGTGATGTATGCAACGGGCATGAGGGTTTCAGAGTTAATTTTATTAAATATAAATGATGAAAATATTGATGCTGGTTGTATTATATGCAGAAACAACGCAAAAGAGCGAGTTATACCGCTTTACTCTCAAGCGATAGATGTCGTAAAAAAATACTTATCCGATGTGAGACCTCTATTAGTGAAAAATCCTGCCGATAAGGCTTTGTTTGTAAACCTCAATGGTGCTCGGCTAACACGCCAGGGGTTTTGGAAGATAGTCAAAACTTATACAAAAAAAGCGAAAATATCGAAGCATATAACTCCACATACACTACGCCATTCTTTTGCGGTACATTTGTTAGAAAACGGCGCAGATTTAAAATCTATCCAACAAATGTTAGGGCATACTGATATCTCGTCCACACAAATATATGCCAACGTAATTAGCAATAAAATTAAAAATGTTTATAACAATGCCCATCCTCGAGCACGGGCGGGCAAGTCGGGTTTAATATAGTCTTATACTAAATTCAATCAAATATAACACTATATTTGATTGAATTTAGTATTAGTGTATATGAAAACTTTAAAAGAGGTTTCTTTTGAATAAAAAACAATAAAATAGCATACCATTTTAATGAATAACCTTATGGAGGTGTTATTGATGAAAAATGTAATGCTATTTTTGTTTGCGATTATATTCTTATTTACATCGATGATAATGACCTATGCTGAAGATGTACCGGCAGGGCTTGAGATTCAGGCTAAATCGGCAATTTTGATAGATGCAATGTCGGGCAGTGTTTTATTCTCGCAAAATGCTGAAGAACGCGTTCAAATTGCAAGCGTTACCAAGATAATGACAATGCTGCTTATTATGGAGGCGATTAATGCGGGTAAAATAACATATGACGAACAAGTAACAGCAAGCGATTTTGCATGCAGCATGGGGGGCTCTCAAGTATATCTTGAGCCGGGTGAACAAATGTCGGTAAAGGATATGTTGAAGGCTATAGCGGTAGCCTCTGCAAACGATGCAAGTGTAGCAATGGCAGAGCACGTTGCCGGCAGTGCACCGGCTTTTATTAATGCAATGAATAAAAGGGCAAAAGCACTTGATATGAAAAATACCATTTTTGAAAACTGCACCGGCTTAGATACAGACGGGCAATACAGCACTGCCGTGGATGTAGCAAAAATGTCGCGTGAGCTTATAAAACATCAAGGCATTTTAGAGTATCTGACAATTTGGATTGATAGTTTAAGAAATGGTGAGTTCGGGCTGTCGAATACAAATAGACTTATCCGCTTTTACCCCGGGGCGGTAGGCATAAAAACCGGGTCTACAGATGAAGCTAAATACTGTTTATCGGCAGCAGCAACTCGAAACGATTTAACACTTATAGCTGTAGTGCTTGCGGCAGAAACGTCAGATGAACGGTTTAATGAAACAAAAAAACTGTTAGACTATGGTTTCGCCAATTATGTTATGATAAAAGGGGCTTCAAAAGGTGAAGTTATAGGAACAGTCACTATTTCAAAAGGCGAACAAAAACAGGTTGAGGTAATTACCGCAAACGATTTCAAAAAGATTATAAAAAAAGAAGAAAAGGACAATGTCGAACTTAAAGCGGCTATTCCGGAATATGCATTAGCCCCCATACAACAGAATCAGAAAATAGGGGAATTGTTGGTTTTTATCGGCGGTAAGCAAGTTGGCAAAGTTGACTTGGTTGCAAAAAACGCTGTACCGCGCATAAAGGTGTGGAGCATGATTGTAAACATACTAAAAATTTGGGCGTATGCGAAACGATAAGGCCAAAACATCCACTTATTAGGGTCAAATTTTTTGTTGCTATTTACAAAGCAACAAATTGTTGTTATAATAAATGCAACCAAAGAAATAAAACCTTACGGTTTTATGCCGTTGCATTTATTGAAACGGAGTGAAGCAAACCAATTGGCGGTTTGCCCTGTTGTTATATAAATAAAAACAACAAATGTAAAACCGCAGTTGGAATATGTCAGGTGTGATAAAATAAATGGTTATATTATCTGCTTTGTTATTCGCAACTGCAACTGTATTTATCTTTATGTTTTTATACTCGCTGGTTAGGTACAAAAACACTCTTGCGGTTATATTCGCTTTGACGTGCCTGTCTATTGCAGTATATATCTCTGGTTATGGGATGGAGCTTTTGTCAAAAAGCTATAAGTGGATAAGCTTTTTTTTAACATTTGAATATTTTGCATTTTGTTTTTTGCCTCCACTTTGGTTCGTGCTTGCATACAGATTGTATTCTGAAAAAAAGATGCCGTTGGTTGTTGTTATTGCATTATTTTCGCTATCTTTTGTTACTTTGTTTTTAAAGGCAACATCAGAGTATAGCAGTTTGTATTATGCCGGCATTGAATTGGTTAGGCATGGTAATTATGTGTTAGCTCATATTATCAGGGGACCGTTTTATTATGTGTCCTACATATACTTTTATTTATGCCTGTTGGCGGCTGCGAGTCTTTGTTATTTGCGTTGGAGGATGCAACATTACAGCATTAAAGTACAAAGTTTTTGGTTGCTTTTAAGTTCGGTGCCTCCTCTGGTTATGGCTGTTTTATATTTTTTTGGGGTTGCACCGGTCGGTATTGATTTAATTCCGTTTAGCTTATTGTTTTCGGCAGTAACCTTTTATCGTGTGTTTTTTAAATATGATTTTTTACAGATGAATGATTATATAATGAGTTATACGTTTGGACAAATGAGGGAGGGCATATTTGTCATTGACGAGCGGAGTAGAATAATTGATTTTAATGTCGCTGCCTCGTCAACTTTTGAGTGGTTGAATTTTAATAATAAAGGCACCAGTATTTTGGAATTTGATGAAGGTAAAAAAATAATTGATAACAGCAGTGATTGTTTTGAAGAGACATTTGTTAAACACGGTGTAGAAAAAGTGTTTGAATTTCGTGTTTCCAATCTGATGGAAAAAGGGAAAAACGTAGGCAAATTATATCTTTTTCAAGATACTACCGAACAAAACATGGCAATTGAAAGGCTAAACTACTTGGCAACTCACGATTTGCTTTGTAATATTTATAACAGAAACAAAATTTTTGCGGAAATTGATGCAGCCCTTAATAATAATAAAGAAACCGGTGCTTGTGTATCCTTACTTATGATTGATATAGATTTTTTTAAGCAAATTAATGACAAATATGGGCATCTTTCGGGGGATATGGTGATAAAACAAACCTCGCAAATAATACAGGGTGCTGCGGATGACGCAATAGTTGGGCGATATGGTGGGGAAGAATTTCTCGTTTTATTGCCCACGGCTCAAAAACATGAGGCTATTAAAACGGCAGAGGAAATAAGAAGTTGCATTGAAAAGGCAGTATTTGGTGAAGATGATCAAAAAGTGAAAATAACAATCAGCATTGGTATTGCAACTGCTTGCGGTAACAACAACACGTTGGAATATTTGATAAATAAAGCGGACAAGGCTCTTTACAGAGCGAAAAATAGTGGCAGAAATAAAGCAGAAGCATTATAGGGGGGTTGAATAATTGAATGACACACCCTATAGGGTTGCAGAAAAATGTTTCGGGAGGAGAGAAAGAATTGGGCAGAATATCTCCCTCATTAGAAGATTATATTGAGATGATTTATAATTTGCTCATTGAAAACGGATCGGTTCGCACAACCGACATTGCTAATGCGCTTGGTGTTTCGAAACCGAGTGTTAATCGTGCGATAAAAAGCTTAAAAGAAAAGGGACTTGCAAACCAAGAGTGGTATGGCGAAATAACGCTTACGAAAAGCGGCAGTTGCGCGGCAAAAGAGGTTCTCGACCGTCACAATTTAATAAAAACATTTCTTGTTGATGTATTAGGTGTTGATAAAGAGACCGCTGAGCAAGAAGCATGTGAAATCGAGCATTGCATGAGCGAAGGCACTATTGAAAAGTTGAATTGTTTTATTAACCGACGCAGCAATAATTAATGCCCGTGTGCATCCTACGCCTTGCCTTGCAACAAAAGACCTCACAAATCTTAGTTGGTTTTAATTAGTGTTTAGTATTAGCATTAGTATAAATTATATTTTTTAAGCAGAAAGGTCCATGATATTATGAAAACCAAAACCAATGTAATGGTTGTGACTGCACTTTTGTCTGCAATCGCAATTATTATTCCACTTTTTGTTCCTATCAAAGTGGTGATTTTCCCATTTAGCGCTACTTTTGCGTCGCACGTGCCGCTGATTCTTGCAATGTTTTTAGGCCCATTACCGGCAGCTTTTGCCGCAATAGTCTCGGCATTGGGTTTTTTAAGTTCGCTTGGTCCGGTTGTTTCGGCACGCGCTTCGGTACATGTTATTTTTCTTTTGTTTGGCGCGTTTTTGCTAAAAAAGAGGGTAAATGTATACATTGTAGCCTTTACTTCCATGATATTACATGCAATTAGCGAAATGCTTATTGTATATGTATTGTTTATGCTTGGCACAAATCTTGTGCCGGCGGGCAAAACGATGAGTTATGTACTTTGGGTTATAGCACTTGGAACCTCGATACATCATTTGTTTGATTTCTCTCTCTCTATGCTCATTTACATACCGCTATCAAAACAGTTTCCAAATATCTTTGTTCCGGTTTTTTGGGGTAAAAAAAAGACGGCAGAATAATTCTGCCGCATCAGCGCCCCCGTAATAGCCTTTAAGGCTGTTGACCGATTGTAATGGTACGGGGGACACCTTCCTAAATAAAAG
>JAAZFB010000547.1 GCA_012511915.1 Clostridiaceae bacterium | reverse complement strand
GCTGATTTTTGCGGTAAGCGCCTCAACAGAAGAAAATGTCATTTTTTCCCTCAGCATTACTCCATCAATAAACTCGTTACCACTGGCAAGCTCGGCAAGTCGTTTTACAGGCTCCTGTTCCGAGTAATCGTTGCTCTCGTCTGTGTTGCCTTCAGTATCTGTGTCAGCATTGTCTTCGTTATCGCCCTTGGCATCATCGGTCTCATTGTCTTGATTTTTCCCTTGGGAACTATTGTTCACAGGCTTATTGTCGCCTGCCTCGGAGTTATCCGGATTATTACGGCAGGCGGTTAGGGCTGTAATCAGCATGATTAATGATAATATTAGTGCTATTTTCTTTTTCATGGCGTTCTCCCTTTATTTGCTGCTTGAATAGACATAAAGCTCACCCTTCGCTATCGTAATAGCATTGTCATTCCATCGGTGCTGTGTCTGAGTCATAGGTGCGTATTTCTGTTACCTCACCGGTACTCACGAACGGTGCATAATCACCTGAATAATAGTGTTCGCCGCTTTCTGTTGAGACTGTGTGATAAGAATCTGCCTCCTGGCGTACGCGATGCTGATCCTGATATTTTTCTTCCACATAACCATCAGCGGATGGTTCGTCTGCGTTAATATATCCGGCCTGCTGATCTGAAGTGTCATAGCGAACCCTGCTTTTTTTGGTATAAGCTGTACCGCTTGTATGGTATGCCGCTTCTGACAACGGCCGTGCATCAATAAATTGGTCGCTGCCATGAAGAGCATAAAGAATATCCAGCGGAATACAGATGATTTTAATAAGCAGAACGGGAATAAAGTATCTTTTTGCTCTAATCAACAATATCAAAAGCGGCAATGCGATAAGTGCAATTCCTCCGTACTCATAAATCTGGCGTGTCGAAGATTTTGCATATGAATAGTTTGGCAATAGACTGCTCATCGATTGTTCAACATTCATCAGCGTCAGATGTTCATTCAAAAGATACACGCCAATTCCTATAATAATAAGTGTCAGCCATGGGCTTGCACTTAACCCCCGCTCATTACAGAACTCTACCAGCGGCTTTCTCACATATATACACAAGGCCTTTGAAATTGCAATCAGTATACCTATACCAACAATGCCACCTAACACTATCCATAAAAAATTATCCACAATAATACCTCATTATCAAATTTAATGACCTTTATTACTCTTGCGCTAATGGAACAGTCGTCGTGTATTCATTTGTAGCGGTTTGCTCCTTGTAATTGTCATATGTAATTTCGCCGCAGCCATCATAAATATAATACTTTACAGTAAGATTTTCACCATCTTTTGTAAATTCTCCGACACAGGTCGTATCCTTTTCATGGTTCGGATAGTCCTCATAATAGCCATAGGCTAAAAGCTTATCCCCATCGGCTTTCGCATATTGAAGTTCATAATTGATTTCTTTATTATGGTCTATTATAAAAATACTTGGTTCTATCCCGGTACCCAAAACTTGTATAATTTGCGTGCCATCAGAAGTTTCACATCGATAGGCATACATTTTGTCAATCATGCCTATGGTCGCATTGATCTTCTTTCCTTCCTCCACCGATAACGGCTTGGAAACATAATGAATTAAAGTGTGCAAATATGTATCATAAAAACAATTTTCACCATACACTAAATCTATATCCGAAAG
>JAAZFB010000546.1 GCA_012511915.1 Clostridiaceae bacterium | reverse complement strand
GTTAAAAAGCTACTAGCCGAAGGATTGTGGGCGATGTGAACAACGGAATAAAAACAGAGCAAACAAACAATACGGATATATCACCGCCAAAGCTAACGGTTATCATACCTGCATATAACGCCGAATCAACTATTGCACGATGTATAAACTCCATACTAGCCCAGACATTCAAAGATATTGAGATAATTATAATTGACGATGCATCAACCGATGGAACGGACAGGATATTGGAACTTTTTTCAGAAAGACATAAGCAAATAAAAGTAATAACAATTGAACACTCCGGACAAGGCATAGCCCGAAACGAAGGCTTAAAAGCAGCCCAAGGTGAATATATCGGTTTTGTTGATGCAGACGATACAATTGACAAGAACATGTATAGTGATATGCTTAAACTTATAACACAACATAATGCCGATGTTGTACAATGCAATATTATAAATGTATTGGGCGAAGGCAAGTATGCCCCTCGTCTTCTCAATTTAAACAAAGTGGTTCGTGTAAAAAATAAAAAGAATTATTTTAACACTTATCTATTTGGAGCAAAGCATAGTTTTGAATGCTGTAACAAAGTTTTTAACAAAGCTTTTTTACAAAACAACAACATTTGGTTTAAAAGTAATGATATAGTCTTTTCAGAAGATTTACTTTTTAATCTTGAGGTTGCAGCAAAACTACGAATAATTGTGTTTACACAACAGCCCTATTACTTCTATTTCAATAGCAAAAAAAGCCATTCGAAAACCAACAACATTAAAAAAATAAAAAAGTTGTGTGTTTTATTTGATTGTTTTTATAGACAAGAAAGAGAACTCAAATTTGAATGCTCAAAACTTGCGGTTCTTATTATTATGATAAATCTATCACATCTTTTAGCCGAGCCCGATAACCAAAAAGATGTGATAAAAATACTACGGCAATCGGACATAAAAAAATACCTTTTTTTATCATTTATAAAAATGATAAAAATCAGGCATAAGATTTTAATGCTGCTGCTGTTATGTATGCCGATGAGAATTAAGCTTTTAACAATAAGGTTATATTACACAAAATTCTAATCTCCAATCAAAAGTTATATATTAATTAGTATAAATTTTCCGAAAGGCTAATGGGTATAGCAATGAGAGGCAAACAATCTTTTATTAATATAACATGTAATTTTTTCAGCATTTTTATATCAATGGGGTTATCTTTCTTTATAACACCATTTTTAGTAAAAACCATTGGTGCAGAAAGCTATGGTTTTGTACCGCTTACCCAACAAATTGTAAACTATATGTCAATTGCTACCATTTCGGTCACTGCAATAAGTGGACGGTTTTTTACAATTGCAAAAAAAAAGGCTGATACTGCCATGGCTCAGGAATATTTTAGCTCGACCCTGAGTGCAAGCCTATTGGGCAGTTTATTGTTAAGCACAATACTGTTGCCAATCTCTGCATACATTAATAAAATTCTGAATATACCTAATTATTTAGTAAGCGATGTGCGAATATCATTTTTGCTTTTTTGCGCTATTTTTTTAATATCATTTATTACAAGCACCTTTAACATTGGTGCCTTTTCTAGCAATAAATTGTACATAACAAGTACAATTACCATTGTTAACACTGTGGTAAAGGCAATTGCAACAGTCAGTCTTTTATTGCTGTTTACACCACGCATTTGGTATATCAGCTTAGGCGCATTAGTTGCATCATTTATTGCCGGCATAATCACAGTAATATCTTTTGTAAAACTTGAGCCTGCTATACATACCTTTAAGCTGAGCATTACAAAGCTAAAAGAAATTTTTTCATCCGGCATATGGGCATCTCTTAGCGAAATAGGTGTTATCCTTTTTTTGCAAATTGATTTAATAGTAGCAAATTGGAATTTGGGTACTAAAATTACAGGTGAATATGCAGTGGTTTTAGCTATCCCCGCCATATTACGCACCTTTAGCAATGCCATTATTTCGGTATTTGTACCTTCAGTAATCTCACTCTATGCATTGGGCAAGTACAAGGAGATGGTGGACTACCTAAATAACGCCGTTTTATACACCGGGCTCGTACTATCTTTGCCTATAGGAATAATATGCGGGCTCGGTGGTGTCGTACTTAGACTTTGGATAGGCGAATACTATGCCGGTTATGGATTGTTGCTTGCTGTATTATCCATACACTTATCTATCAACCTGTCAGTACAAGTAATTATGTCTGCCCAAACCGCTTATAATAAACTTCGTGTTCCGGCGTTTGTCACATTAATAATGGGAATAATTAATTTTTCTTTAGCATATGTTTTATCAAAATATACCGATTTAGGTGTAATGGGAATTGCCTTGTCAGGGGCGTTGGTGCTTACTGTAAAAAACACCGTCTTTACACCGTTATATGTTGCAAGAATAACCGGGCAGGAACGCAAGACATACTTTAGAGGAATTATAAAACCACTAATTTCAACTTGTTTTGTTTTTGCTATTGCATTTTTAACACAATATATATTCTATATAAAAAACTTCTATCAGTTGTTTTTTGTATGTTTTGTAGTCGGATCAATTTATTTGATTTTTGTTTTGGTTTTCATGCTTAATAAAACAGAAAAAAACCGGATATATGTTAAAGTAGGTGAACTTTTTGGAAAAGGTTAGCATTATTGTTCCCGTTTTCAACGCTCAGAACAGGTTAGAAGCTTGTATAAATTCGTTGCTCAACCAAACCTATAACAACACAGAAATTATCATCGTTGATGATGGGTCCGCAGACAGTTCCCCAAATATAATTGACAAACTATATAAGCAAAACCCTAATTTGATAAAGACGTGCAAACAAAACAACAGCGGTGTTGCCGCAGCAAGGAATAAAGGTCTTGCCCTTGCCACCGGTGATTATGTTATGTTTGTAGACTCTGACGATAACTTAGATAACTGTTGTATCGAAAAGGTGCTTTCGTGTGCAATAAAGCATAATTCGGATATTACACGGTTTAAATTTACATATTTATACGCTGACGGAACTGAAAAAATCGAGAAAAGCAGTTTTCCCGACAATTTGTTTATTGAGAAAAAGGATTTTAAAAAATACATATACAACAAAATAATTACCGGAATGGAAATGAATTCAACTATGAGAACGTTATTTAAAAAACAAGTAGTTAATAATGTGAGCTTTAATGAACACATGGTTACCGGTGAGGACTTAGTATTTATTATAGACACATTATCAAATGCCCGGAACTTTTTATATTTACCATACCCTCTTTATTATTACTATCAATCAAACCAAGGGCTTACCGGAAGCGGTATAGATGTATTCACTAAATATAAATACAACATTATTCTCAGTTTTATAATACTACAACATTTAAAGATGTGGGGAATGTATAGTCCGTTTAATATATTGAAAACAGTTTTAAGATTGTTATTTATAACCTTCTCAAAACTCAAAAGGAGGTTACTGAAAAGTGTTTGAAAAATTGCTTGCTGTTTCTGCCAAAATACTGCTTGTTATGCTGATACTGGGAATTATACTAACTGCATATTTGTATTTGGAAAACAGCATGGTAGCAATGACCCAATATGGAATTTATTCAGAAAAAATACCTGCCGCCTTTAACAATTACAGCATAGTATTAATTTCTGACCACCACAATTCCAATAACATAAAAAAAGTAACACAGAAAGTCGAAGAGATTAAACCAAAAATAATTGTAATCGCCGGGGATTCTATAAATATGCATGATGAAAATCACAGCAACGCTCTTATGCTAGCCGAGCATCTAATGAAAATTGCCCCTGTGTATTTTACATCCGGCAATCACGAAACATGGTCAGGGAATGAAAACGACTTTTTAGACAGTTTGAAAAGCAGTGGTGTTACTGTTTTAAACAACACAATAACAACAATAACATATAAAAACAGTGAAATTAACCTTATCGGCTTTAAGGATGTAGTTTATTCGGATGATAATATGCGTAAAGATATATTAGATAACGAACTTAATGCACTTTACAATAAAGTAGAAAATAAAGACCTATTTAATATTTTGGTTTTCCATAAAGCTAACCTTTTCGATTGGGTATCAAATTATCCCTTTGACTTGGTATTATCCGGTCATTTGCACGGCGGACAAATAAACTTACCCATAATAAAAGAACATATGTTATCAACCCGTTTTTTAACGAAAAAGTATTCAAAGGGCTATTACAGGAAAGGCAATTGCCAAATGGTAGTAAGCGGGGGGACTGAAAAAAACTTTAAACGACCAAGGATTTTTAACCCACCCGAAGTTATTGAAGTAGTGCTTAAACCTTTGGATTGATCAAATATACATAATACTAAAAGCCTGTAACCCTTATAGTTATACTATTTATCATTTAAAATATAGACAAACTTGTTTGTCTATATCGGTCGCAATTAGCGACCGTGCTAAGGAAAATAGTATTTACTAATTCACGATTATGGTTATATTTAATGTGAATTAGTATTACAAGCTTTATAAAATAACCACAGTAACTCCTTCATTCCCTGAAATCCTGCGTTCATAACTCTCTAAACCCTTGCAAATGCCCAACATCTCTTTTTTTCTGTTTATCCACTGCTCACCTCCGACAAACGTCCTTACAATACCGCGCATACTGTTTTCACCAAGACAGCCTTTTACTGCAACTTTTATGCTACCACCCACACCTGATGAGCCATATC
>JAAZFB010000545.1 GCA_012511915.1 Clostridiaceae bacterium | reverse complement strand
ATGCGATTATGAGGTGAGAATATGATAAAGACAACCGCAATGATATTAGAAGAGTTAAAGCAATATGCGAGTCCGGCAAGCAAGCTATCCCGCATGGTTAATAATGGTGAGCGTATTCCAATCGTAAAAGGCTTATATGAAACCGACTCTTCGACTCCCGGATATTTGCTTGCTGGAAGTATCTATGGTCCCTCATATCTATCTTTTGAGTTTGCGCTTTCGTACCATGGCATGATTCCAGAGGCTGTTTATACTTTTACTTCTGCCACCTTTGAAAAGAAGAAAAAGAAAAAGTATGAAACGCCGTTCGGCACATTCACTTATAGGGATGTACCGTCCGAGGCTTATTCGCTGGGCGTTATAATAGTTCATGAGGGTGATTACTCTTTTCAGATTGCAACACCGGAAAAAGCATTGTGCGATACTCTTTACACAAAGAGTCCGGTTGCAAATCAAAAGGGACTGCAAAACCTCTTGTTTGAGGATATGCGAATTAAAGAAATAGAATTTAGAAAATTGAATATAGACGATATTTCATTACTAGCAGAAAAATACCGTAGCACTAATGTTCAAAAATTAAGCAGACTGATGCGGAGGAGTTAAGATGAATACGATAATCGAGCAAATGCTAAAATCATATAATACGCAAACCCTGTATGATAAAAAGAACGACTTATTTGCTGCATGTGTATCGACCGTGCGATGAAACATGTGATGGTATTTAACCAGAAGAACCTATAAGAGCCTTGCGTGGTAATCCTGCAGGGCTTTTCTTATGCCAGCTTGGGGGTTAACCAATGCCCTACAAAATACAACTTGCTATTTAATTTATCTTGAGTGATATATATAGTACCTAAACGAAGAAGAAAGGAGATAAAACACATGAACAACTTCCCATCAAAAGAGGTGGTAGAGAGCATACGCAAGCGCTACCCAGTAGGCAGTAGGGTAGAGCTCCTGCATATGAACGACCCACAAGCACCGACAATAGGCACCATAGGCACTGTAATCGGTGTCGACGACATTGGAAGCATAATGGTTCGCTGGAGCAACGACAGTTCATTGAGCGTGGTATACGGGGAAGACAGTTGTAGGGTAGTAGAGTAATACTTTGTGAACAGTTTGATAACTAGTGCATATATGCCTTGCTATTAGTGTGGCTTAGAGCGAATATGTACACACCAAAAGGAACGGAGGAAATCAAAATGTGGACAAAGGGAACTATTACGGTAGGCAAGACAACATTCAAGTACTGGGTCAAGCACTATAGCGAGGGCTCACAGTACGGCATAGACGAGGGCCGCATATCCAAGCTGACCATAAAGCAGGGTGACATAACAGTCTATAACTACGACAGAGGCTTAGACATAGCACCCTCAAGCAAGGAAGCCACCGAAGCATACAAGGCGATACTTAACAGCTTCAACTAACAACAAGAATTAAGGATTAGAGCCATGTGGCTCTGTTCCTCGTCATATACAAATATCCCAATCCTATTTGTGAACAGTTTGATAACTAGTGCATATATGCCTT
>JAAZFB010000544.1 GCA_012511915.1 Clostridiaceae bacterium | reverse complement strand
TTATTGACAAAAAAAGTTTGTCAATATTTTAAATGAGGAATAGTATAAACGCTGGTTCGTTCAAGGTGTATTTCCTTCTTGTCAAAGTCTATATCTCCCCACTCAAGCCCTAATATTTCCCCTCTTCTCATTCCTGTAAATATAGCTATATGTACCGCAACCTTATACTGTTCCTAAATTAAATTATTGATTTAATTTAGGAACAATTCAATACTATTTTCCTTACGCCAACGGCGTTGTTGACACGAATGTGTCAATATTTTAAAATGGGAATAGTATTATATTTCATTTCCTCATTTTCAAGGCATGAAAGCATTTTCACCGTTTCTTCCTCGTTATAAAACCTTGCAACATGCTTTTCCTGTTTTGGAGGGCGAACTCGCTTTATAGGATTATCATATATAAGCTGCCAATATACTGCGTTGGTAAGCATTGAGGATAATATCCTGTGAACATTATTTCTGTTTCTGCCAGATAGCGTACCCTCTTTACCATCAAGGCGTGGCATTGTTAAGAGGTCGTTATAAAAGTGGATTATATGCATGGGTTTTAGTTCGGTTAAGATTATATTCCCCAATGCAGGGTTTATCCTATTTTTAAGATCCCTCTCATATCCCTCAACCGTTACAGGCGAAAGATTAGGATTTGCGTATTCATCAATCCATTTCTTTGAAAACTGCTCAAAGGTCATGGTGCTACCCTCAAGGGAATATTTCTGCTCACACTCTTTGACATATTCAGCAAGCTGTCTTTCAGCCTCACGCTTTGACTTTGCGGTTATGGTTTTTGATTTCCTTATTCGTTTGTTATCATATTCCGATTTGCACCACACCATAAAACGGTATTTGTTGTCGCCAAGTTCAAGTATTGTTCCAGCCATAAAATCAGCTCCTCATTGCTTTTGGTAGTTCTATATATCACTCAAAGATGCAAATTAGTCAAGGGTTTTCACGATACTTTTCTGCGTGGTTCCGCCGTTTTCAACCCACTGTAATACCGTATCTTTGTTAAACAGCACATGTGTACCGATACGAAAATGGGGTATTAAATTTGACCTCACCATACGCACAAGAGCCTCTGAGATTATGTTTCTCATAAGGCTCCTGCTAAGTTTGAATTTTTTTAATTATATTTTTTTAGTGTATCCGATACCACCAAAATTATAGTTGCCTTTCATTACTTCAGAAATTTCTGTTTCTTTTGCAAGCTTGTAATCCGGGTGTTGCTTTTCTTTTTCAATGCAACTCATACATATACAGTCATGATTAAATATACTCATTTGCCTTCCACCATCAAGTGAGTTGCCACAACGCTCACAATATTTTTGTGTAAAAAAAGTATCCATCTCCATCCTCCTTTTTCAATTTTGTAGTATATATATCACTCAAACGAAGGAAAAAGTCAAGTTTTCAATAATTATTTATATAAAACTCTATTAGAGTTAATTATTTCAAACAAGTAATTTTCGTTGATATTACTGGGTTTTTGAATTGTTTTCTCCCTATACCCCCCTACCCCAAAACTCTGCGAAAACTCACAGAAAACGGGGCGGCGGTCACCGTGCGGTAGCCTTTGTACGATTTAATTGCCCCCTACCGTACGATTTATATTGACATTTTCGTACGATTTTAGTATAATAATATTGTAACGAAGTATACTATAAAAACAGGAGGTCTTTTTATGTTTATTACAGCAACCGAACTCAAAAACAATATCGGCAAATACTTAGAACTTGCCACAAAAGAAGATATTATTATAACAAAAAACGGCAAGAGTATAGTAAAGCTTACCAACACAAAAGATGACAAAATTGAAATGGCAAAATCCTTATTCGGCATCATTCCTCAAGACATCTCCCCGGAACAAGCAAGAGAGGAGAGATTAGCCCGCCATGAACGTATTGATTGACATAAATATTATTCTTGACGCGGTTATGAACCGTACCCCCTATGCTGATGCCGCACAAAAATTATTCCTTCTTGCCGCAGAAGATAGTATTAATGCAAGCATTACTGCTAACTCCGTAACCGATATTTATTATTTGGTTAATAAATCATACCGCAATGTAGAGCAATCAAAACAGGTGCTTTTAAAGCTTTTTACTCTTTTCAAAATAGCTGATGCAACAGGCATTGATTGTCAAAAAGCTCTTGACCTTAATATGTCTGACTATGAAGATGCGCTTGTTGCGACCATAGCAAAACGGATTAAAGCCGACTACATTGTTACGAGGAACCTAAAGGATTTTGAAAACTCACCAATTCCTGCTGTTTCAGCGGAAAATTTCGTTAAAAAGTTATAATAATATTTTAAGGTCATAGCCGGTTAAGCTGTGATCTTAATACTTATACACATTATTCCTGCTGTCATACTTACCTGTCTTTTATTCAAGGGCGGAGTTAAGAACTGGGAGACTTATAATATCGAACAGTTTAATGATTCTCAACTTAATGCTACTCTCAAGTGGCAAAAGGATGATAAAAACCACAAGATGGTTACGTTCCAAAGAAAAATGATAGACGACAGCAAAAAGCAAGGCATAGAGCGTATCTTTTCAAGTAATGTAATTTGCTATTTTCCGCCTGATCGTTATGAAAAACCGAACTGGCTTTCTGACTCCTACCATACGATTTCGGAATCAGAACATTTGGGGCTTGGGGAAAAATTCAATGGAAATCTGTATACACCATTAACTGTTTTTAGCCCTGTTAATGACAACCTCAAGTGGCTCCTTGATGTAATTGTCGATTCGCGTGCAGAAGTAATTCAGAAGGGATTACAGGTTGACGACAAAGGACAACCTATACTTGTCAACGGGCAAAATTTATTAAACTATAGCTTTGCGCCGCGTTTCAATCAAGGGAATCTCTCTCCACTTCTTAATGCGCGCAGTAATGTTGAGCAAATACTTACAGATATACTCGGAAACCAAGTTTGCTTTGAACTCAATATGCGTAATGTTAAGACTTCTGGGCGTTTCAGAATTGTCGAAAAAAATAGTGGGAACGTGGTTATACCAACTTTTGATTCGCTTTCAACGGGTCAAATGGCTTTATTCAATCTTTTTGTAACAATAATTCGCTATGCTGATTATAATGATGTGAACAAGAGCATTAAGCTGTATGAATCTCCGGCATTGTAGTTATCGATGAAGTTGAGTTACATCTCCACAGCAATCTTCAGCGAGAAATTCTGCCAAAACTCATAAAACGCTTTCCGAAAGTGCAATTTATCATAACTTCACACTCGCCCCTTTTCATTCTCGGGATAGAGAAGTCATTTGGCTCAAGTGGCTATGAATTGTATCAAATGCCTGAAGGCAGAAGAATCGGAGCAGAAATGTTCTCTGAGTTTCAGAAAGCATATGAGTATTTGGCCTCGACGGAAAAATACCAGTCGGATATTTCTAAAAGAATTAATGATTCGAGAAGCAAGCCACTCGTTGTTACGGAAGGCAAGACAGATTGGATACATCTGAAAGCGGCTTATTCTCATTTGAAAACAGTTGAAGACCATAAAGCCCTTTTTGAAGGAATGGACATTGAGTTTCTTGAATTCATAGATGATATGGGTGATACCCAATTATGCTCGCTATGTAAAAGCACCGCAAAGGTAAAGAGGGATAATGTGGTCATTTTCATCGCTGATGCAGACAAACCTGCTGTGACTAAAGACTTGGCAGCGATACCGCCCACAGCTGATACTACCGAGCCTGTCAAGCATTTTAGGTTTCATAGCACAGAAGCTTGTTCAAAAACGTATTCATTCATTCTTCCTATTCCGCAGCATAGAGAGCTAACGCCTTTAATTTCTATGGAGCATTACTACACAGATGACCAGATTAAAAGCGAAGTTGAGTGTAGTGACGGGATTAAAAGACGGCTTTACATTGGTGGGGAATTCGACAGTACAGGAATGGGTGATGGAGTACGTTGCGGTAAAAAGAGCAGCAATAAATGTGGTGGTGGGAGAATAGATATCATAGATGACGATGTTTATAAAGCAGAAAAGGGGAGCACCGCCAATATTGCTCTTTCCAAAATAGATTTTGCCGAAAACATTGCCCAACGCACTGTGCCATTTGAAAATGTTGATTACGAGAATTTCATACCAATATTCGAAATAATCCGAGAAATTCTGATTGCCGAGGGATTAATAACCGAATAAAATGAATGGGAATAGTCCGTTACTGATGGCGAAAAGCGCGCTACGGGCTTTTGGGCTTTTGTCCATAAGGCGTGTCTTCATCAGTGTACGTTCCTTATGAACGAATTACCACAGCTTAAAAAGGCTCTATACAAATATTGGGGTGTCAAATAGAGATTAACAAAGGAGTTGTTGATCACTCCAAATTACAAAACCCTCTTCCTTTCAGTTGCGTAATAAAATCCGTCCAACTTATGGGCTTCACTTCAAAACAGCACATTTTCAGCACATTTCCCTCCAACTTAGTCAATATCTCAATAATCGAGTAGGAGGCTACTCATTAGTTGAGTAGCCGACCTCTCACACCACCGTACGTACCGTTCGGTATACGGCGGTTCAATGGTTTGAGCGCAATGCCTCGTATCTTTTGGAT
>JAAZFB010000543.1 GCA_012511915.1 Clostridiaceae bacterium | reverse complement strand
TACTACAACCAAGGTCGCACTAATCGATGATAAAGGTGAGTTGCTATATTCGTTTTACAGTAGCAATCGTGGTAGTCCGCTTCAAACTGCCATTTATGCTCTTCACGAACTGTATGGGCTGTTGCCCCCAAGTACGCGAATCTGCAATAGTGTTGTAACAGGTTATGGCGAAGCGTTGGTTAAGGCCGGTTTAAAAGTAGATTTGGGCGAAATTGAAACAGTTGCCCATTTTAAGGGTGCTGACTTTTTTTATCCCGGGGTGGATTTTGTTCTCGATATCGGTGGACAGGATATGAAGTCTTTGCGAATTAAAGATGGGGTAATTGAAAATGTCATGCTTAATGAGGCGTGCTCTTCGGGTTGCGGCTAATTCCTTGAAACCCTTGCATCCTCTTTAGGCTTAAGTGTTTCCGATTTTGCCGAATCTTCTTTGTCAGCACAAGAGCCTGTCGATTTGGGTTCACGCTGTACTGTTTTCATGAACTCCCGTGTGAAACAGGCCCAAAGAGAGGGGGCAAGCGTAAGTGACATTTCTGCCGGGCTTGCCTATTCGGTAATAAAGAATGCATTGTATAAGGTGATAAAAATTCATCAGCTAGAGGAAATGGGCGAAAAGATGGTTGTCCAGGGAGGCACATTCTGTAATGATGCTGTTTTGCGTAGTTTTGAATTGCTAACAGGCAGAAAGGCTGTTCGCCCTGATATCGCGGGAATTATGGGTGCTTTCGGTGCAGCACTAATTGCGAAAGAGCGTTGCCCGCAAAAGCATACCACTACTCTGCTGAGCCCTGATATGCTTAATAATCTAAAGGTTAAGATAGATAGAATACGTTGTGGCCTCTGTTCGAATAACTGTCTACTTACAGTGAACTGCTTTCCAGATGGAGAACGTTTTATTTCCGGTAATCGTTGCGAAAGGGGTGCCGGGAAAGAATCCAACCCTCTTTGTTTGCCTAATTTATATGCAGAAAAATATCGGCGTGTATTTGATTACCAGCCATTGGCGAAGGATAAGGCGCCAAAAGGATCTATCGGAATACCTCGTGTGCTTAATATGTACGAAAATTATCCCTTTTGGTTTACTTTTTTTACCACACTTGGCTTCCGGGTGGAACTATCCGCCAAGTCATCGAAAAAACTGTATGAACAAGGGATCGAAACTATGCCTTCCGAGTCGGTGTGTTATCCCGGAAAACTTGTTCACGGACATATTATGAATTTGCTGGAACGCGGTTGTAAAACAATATTTTATCCTTGTATTGCCAATGAGCAACAGGAACAGGTAAAAGCAGATAATACTTTCAACTGTCCAATTGTAACTTCATATCCGGAAGTAATAAAAAATAATGTGGAGCTTATTCGAGAAAAAAATGTTAAGTTATTGATACCCTTCTTACCGCTTGACCACAAGAAACGTCTTATTAGGCGGCTTGCTGAGGAAATTGGAGAACGCTTCAGCTTTTCTTTTAGGCAAATTAAACAGGCAGTAGAACTGGCTTGGCAGGAACAAGCCAAGTTTCGTAAAGATATTCAAAAGCTGGGGGAAAAGACACTTGTTCGTATGAAGAAGGAAGGAATTACAGGTTTGGTGCTGACGGGAAGGCCTTATCATTTGGATCCTGAGATTCACCATGGTATCTCTGAGTTAATTAACAATCTGGGACTGGGAGTTCTGACTGAGGACGCGATTTCGCATCTGGGCAGGGTGAAACGGCCTTTGCGTGTTGTCGATCAGTGGGTTTATCATTCCCGGTTATATGCTGCGGCGGAATTTGTTTCCACTCGTCATGATTTGGAATTAGTACAGCTCAATTCGTTTGGCTGTGGTCTGGATGCCATTACTACCGATCAAGTGCAGGATATCTTAAAGGCTCATGGTAAAATATACACTGTCCTAAAGATCGATGAAGGCAGCAATATGGGAGCAGCACGTATAAGGTTGCGCTCCCTTCAGGCCGCTCTTAAAGAAAGGGCAAAACAGGGCGTTGCATCCTCTAAAAAGAAGTTTTGTTTTCAAAAAATATTATTTAAAAAAGAGATGAATGTCAGGCATACTGTTTTAGTACCGCAGATGTCTCCCATACATTTTGAGCTAATCGAAGCAGCATTGAACACTTCCAAAAACAAATTTGTTATTTTGCCTTCAGTAGATAAAGAAGCTATTGAGGAAGGCTTGAAATATGTAAACAACGATGCTTGTTATCCTGCTATCATCGTGATTGGCCAAATAATAAAGGCCCTGCGTTGCGATAAATATGATCTTAATAATACTTCGGTTATTATCTCACAAACAGGCGGACAATGCCGCGCTACAAATTATATCGGTTTACTGAGGAAAGCGCTTATTGATGCTGGTTTTCCGCAAATACCGGTGATATCTTTAAGTGCTCAGGGACTGGAGAAATCCGGATTTAAGCTTACGTTGGGTTTGCTTAGTCGTACCTTGATGGCCTTAGTGTACGGAGATTGTTTAATGCAGGTATTGTACCGGATTAGACCGTATGAACGTATTAAGGGATCGGCTAACCGGCTTTACCGTAAATGGGCAGAGATCTGCAAACATTCTATTCAAAAAATGAGTATTGCATCTTTTGCGACAAATATTCGCAATATGGTTCAGGAATTTGATATCCTCGAGTTGGCTGATATAGCCAAACCAAGAGTGGGGATTGTCGGTGAAATTCTTGTAAAGTATCATCCCACAGCGAATAATAATATTGTTGAAACAATCGAAATGGAAGGGGCAGAAGCAGTTATACCGGGCATCATTGATTTCCTCAACTACTCTCTTTTGGGGTTTGATTTTAAATATCGTTACCTATCCGGCACCAAGCAATCCCAGCTGATCTCATCCTTATGTATCGGTGCCCTTGAGCTGTTTCGCAAACCTTTAAAAAATGCACTTTCTCAAAGCCGGCGGTTTTCACCACCAAAAACTATCAAACAGGTTGCTCAAAAGGCAAAAAATATTCTTTCCCTTGGACATCAAGCCGGTGAAGGCTGGTTTTTAACCGGAGAAATGGTTGAATTGCTCGAAGAGGGAGTTGAAAATATTATTTGCTTGCAGCCTTTTGCCTGTTTGCCGAATCATATAACCGGAAAAGGAATGATTAAAGAAATAAAGCGCTTTTACCCATCTGCTAATATCATAGCGATTGACTATGATCCCGGAACCAGTGAAATCAACCAGATCAATCGTATCAAGCTTATGCTTTCCAAGGCATTTAAAAATCTTAATTATTCTGTGCGGCCTCCAGAAAACGTTTTGCGCCTTTAACCGGAAAGAATAACGAACACCACTTTTAGACAAGATTGGCGGATAAAATTTCAAAATGGCGATCGTTTGGCGACTATCATCAAATTCGGGTTTTTTAGAGGCAAAATGTAAAAAAAAGGGATACCCTCTAAGTGACGTTAGAATGGGCATCCATAGCATTTCAAACTGGTACGCCTGGCAGGAATCGAACCTGCGGCACCCGGATTAGGAAAGCTGTGACCGGCAACATAAACACCGATTAAACCAATATATAAAGCGAGAGAGACTACATATCTCGCGTGTCATTTGACACGCGGTTTTTTATTTTACATACATATTGCTCCCGGCATTTAGCCAGGAGCTTTTTATTTCCAAAAACCAAATAAGGAGGGAAAAAATTACCCCGTTTGGACAGCCATCCAGCCGGGGTAAAAAACGTTATGAACTGTTTTAATAGTAACCAAAATGGTCAAGTTTGTCAAGTTGACGAGAATTTTTTAAAACAACATGAAAACATTCTGGCAGGAAATAAAAGAAATAAATTGCCCGCGGAAAGTGACCGGGGCTTTATTT
>JAAZFB010000542.1 GCA_012511915.1 Clostridiaceae bacterium | reverse complement strand
GTCTATACTCACTTATTATGCCGGCTTTTTCCATAATTGCACGTTCTGTCGGGTCATTGCCATTACAGCATATAGCAGCAAGGGCTATTGCGTTTTTATTTTTATCACATTCTGTTTTAATAACTTTAATTTTATTTTGAGTTAGTGTACCCGTTTTATCAGAACATATAATCGTGGCACTTCCTAATGTTTCGACGGCGGGCAGCTTTCGAATTATAGCATTTTTTGCTGACATTCTAATAACACCAATCGCAAGTACAACCGTTACAATTGCCGGTAAACCCTCAGGAATGGCAGCAACCGCAAGACTTACAGAGGTCATAAACATATCAAATATAGGCAATTGTTTTATAAAGCTTATCGCAAAGATTACAGCGCATATTGCCAATGTGCCTATACCAAGGTTTTTACCTAATTTGGCAAGCTTCACCTGTAAAGGCGTCTGACTTGCTACTGTGCTAATCAACATATCCGCTATTTTGCCCACTTCGGTATTCATGCCCGTCGCGGTTACCACTGCCTCGGCATGTCCGGCTACAACTAAAGTTGTTGCAAAAATAATATTTTTCCAGTCGGCGATGGGTACGTTCCCATCAATAACATCACAATGTTTTTCTTGTGGCTGTGATTCGCCCGTCAGCGATGATTCTTCAGTTTTAAAGGCAGTACATTCAATAATTCTTGCATCTGCAGGTATATAATCACCGGTATTTAATATTAAAATATCGCCAATAACAATTTGTTCACATTCAACAGTTATAACTTTGCCGTCCCGTCGTACTTTGGCATGGGGGGCGGACATTTTTTTTAAAGCCTGAATTGCCTTTTCAGCTTTAACTTCTTGAATAACACCCAATGTTGCATTTATTAAAACTATTATAAGTATTATGCAAGGTTCAGCAAAATCTCCCTGTTCTTTTAGCATAGAAATAAAAAATGAAATAAAAGCTGCTGCAATTAAAGTTACCACCATAAAGTCTGATAATTGCTGTAATAACCTTTTTAATATAGGTGTTTGTTTGTTTTCTTTAAGTTTGTTTTCACCGTGTTTTGCGATAAGAATTTCGTATTCCTCTTGGGTTAAACCTTGCCTGCTTGTCCTTAGCAGCCGGAAAGCTTCGTTTATCGGTTTATCGTACCATATCATTTGAATTATCACACTCCTTAATTACATATTTATGCCGCTGATAATTCAAATATGCAAAAAAAAAAGGTGCTGCTTGCAGCAACCTTTAGTATAATTCGCGTTAGAAAAATTTCATTAATTGCGAATTAGTAAATAGGGTATCCTTAAAAAGTTGTACTTTTTAAGGATACCCTATTTATCGCTTAACTTTTTTAAAAACAGTTGTGTTCTTTCATTTTTTGGATTATCTATAACATCTTGTGGTTTGCCTTCTTCAATTATAACCCCGTCTGACATAAAGATCACCCTGTCAGATACATTGCGCGCAAATTCAATTTCATGCGTTACAATAACCATTGTTATTCTCTTTGCCGCGAGAGAGCGAATAACTTTAAGTATTTCACCCGTCAGCTCAGGGTCTAATGCCGAGGTTGGTTCATCAAAAAACAAAACCTTTGGGTTCAACGCAAGAGCACGGGCTATAGAAACACGTTGTTGTTGACCGCCTGAGAGCTCACAAGGGTAGTTGTATAACTTATCGGTAAGCCCTATTCTGTCCAGGATTGCTTTTGCGTTATCGGTTATTTCGTTTAAAATTTCTTTTTTCTTATCTTTATAATCAGTACGTTCTTTCGCTAATAGTTTAGGGGCAAGCACTACATTGTCTAGCACGTTATATTGCGGAAATAAATTAAAAGATTGAAAAACGAGCCCCAAATGCAGTTGGTTCTGTCTAATTTGTTTTTTTGATTGCTGGGATTGGCGCTGCGCATCAAATATTACCGAACCATCAACTAAGATTTGACCTACATCAGCTGACTCAAGCGAAGTTATACATCGCAACAATGTTGTTTTACCACTGCCGGATGCACCAAGCACAGAAAGGACCTCGCCTTGCTTCATTTTAAAGCTGACCCCTTTTAACACCTTGGTCTTATCGAAGTTTTTATGAAGATTATTGACTTCTAATATATACATTAACCTAACCTCTATAATAATTTAGCTTTTTTTCTATGTATCCAAAGAGCAAAGTTAACACACCGTTGAAAACCAAAAAGTAAATACCCGTTGAGAAAAGTGGCCAAATCAAGCCCTGCTTTGTAAAGCGTTCGGCACACATTATTATCTCCGCAACGCCGACTATCCGTGCTAAGGATGTGTCTTTTACAAGTGTTATGACCTCATTACTCATAGCGGGCATAATTCTTTTAGTAACTTGAAATAGCACTACCTTAAAAAAGACTTGGCTTTTTGTCATGCCCAAAACCTGTCCCGCCTCATATTGTCCTTTTGAAATGCTTTCTATCCCGCCGCGGTAGATCTCTGAAAAATATGCGGCATAATTAATTATAAATGCCACAAGAACAGCCATCAGTCTTGATTTTATAGGATAGTTTAACAGTAACCCCGGTGCGTATAAAACAACAAAAATTTGGAGCATCAGAGGGGTGCCTCTGATGATCCAAACAAATGTTCTAAATAGTAATTTTATTGGTAAAAATTTGGACATTGAGCCGAAAGTTATTATAAGGCCCAAAGGCAATGCCATAAGTAATGTAACAGAAAATATGATGCAATTCAACCAAAACCCGTCAAATAATATGTTTATTGCATCGTAAACCCCGGTCATAAAATCAGTCCTATTTTTATTATTATTCGACTATAAGTTTATCAATCTTATATTTTTTCCCGATTTCTTTTAACTTGCCCTGTTTTATCATTTCTGAAATTATTTCGTTAACCTTTTGGGTCATGTCGCTTCCTTTGCGAAATGCAATTCCGTATTCTTCAGGTGCAAATTGTTGGGATTCCACTACAACCAAATCTGTAAAATCGGTTCCCTCACCGATAGAGCCGATTGATGCGACATAGTCAACAATAGCTATATCAGATGTGCCGGAGGCTACGTCTAACAGTGCTTTTGCCTGTGAATCAACAGCTGTAAACTTTGCATCTTTAAAGAATTCATTTCCAGTAGCCAATTCTTCGCCGGCAGAACCTTGCTCGGCAACAATGTTTGCACCGGTTATTTTGTCGGAATACTTTTGTAAGTTCGATCCCTTAACCACCATTACTTGCTTGTTTTGCATATAGGGGTTTGTAATTTCCATGTTTGCTTTTCTTTCATCGGTAATTGTCATGCCGTTCCAAACACAGTCAATGTTTTTGGCGTTTAACTCAATTTCTTTTGTATCCCAGTTTATTTCCTGAAATACAGGTTTTACATTTAGCTGCTTGCAAACTTCTTTTGCAAAGTCTGTTTCAAAGCCGACCAATTCAGTGC
>JAAZFB010000541.1 GCA_012511915.1 Clostridiaceae bacterium | reverse complement strand
GTAAATTTACCCCCAAACCCCCATTTTTTATCTTGATTTTCCCCGCCCAACCCCGCATCATAACACAAAAAGCAACAAGGCCGAAAACGGTGAACCCGGCCGAATCAGGAAGGAAACACACATCAACAAAATCCTGTTTCTGACCTGCTGCCTACAATGATTTTTGGGACGATATCAACGGATTTATTCATCTTGTTGACGCATTGCCCATGTTTTAAGTAAAATCAAGTAAGAGATGGTATATGGCTATGCTTTTCTGGGTAACGACTCTATTATGCACAGATAGATAGCTATTGGAAATTTCCGCTAAACCGGAATGATGCAGTTCGATATTATTTTCACTGAGCTTTTCAGAAATCTGATGTTTCCAATAAACACAGTTATCCGTCTGAATATACCCCAACATCGCAGCCACATCAGATTCCGGCGCATAGTTTCCTGTCAAAAACTCCCCTAAGCCCTCTTTCCCAAGATAGGCACTGACTGGATGCAATTTATTCTTGAGCCGTTTCGCCTCAAACTTCAATCTGAGATGAGGCCTTCGTTGCGTCAATGTACAGACCACATCAACCCTTTTTCTGCGTTTACCTTTTCGCTCGCCTGTGTTTTCGGGTGATTCCTCATTCACCGTATAAGGGACAACCCAGTCCGGAGAAGCAAGATTGTCGATATAGGCATTTGAACACCTTACAAGTTCGCCGGTAATATCCGTTTCTTCTGAATTCGAAAAATCATTCGCCTCTGATAATAAAAGCTGGTATCCATTAACCAGCAAAAGCAATGACCTGCAATAGAATGCTTTTCTATATTCTGCACTGTCACTCGAATCATTATTTATGGTTTTTTGTTCCGGAATCGACATCAATCGTCTGCTGCTCCAACTTTTTCTGCGATAAATTCATCAGCCTCAACAAGAGCCTGACTTTTGAGCCAGTATAATCGCTGGCGGGGTTTGAATATATATGTTCTTCTCTTTTCAGGAATTCGAAGGCACCGTGTAAAATATATCCACTGACTTTTTTGGGAAGTCAATTTATTTTGTAAGTTGTCAAACTCTTGGCGAGTTTTATTGTCCTTGACTTCAATCACTTCCGGTGTGGTCGGCTTTGAGCATGCCAGATGCTCAACAATAAGTACTGCAGAGCGCTCTGTATAAAAGACACTAATTTTATGGACCTTCTTAGTGCCCGTGTGGTCGAGGAAGAGATCAAGTTCCCCTTGAAATATGTTCGTGAAATCAAAAATTTCTGTCCTACTTGCAGGCTTGATCGCTTCTTTGGCAATCTTACCTTCATTGAGTTTTATGCGAACATTTAGCATGTCTTCGATAAGCCAATGTTGTTTTTTTGTGATTCCCAAGAGCCTACAAACCGTCTCATTCATCCTTCTTAATAATGTTTTTAATGATGCAGATGACATATCAGGCACAGCATCAAATAGAGGGGTCTTTGAATTTTTATGATGATCTCGCATTTCTACTGAAGCTATTACATCATACAGTTCTGCAAGAATAGAAATTTCTTTGTTGGTCATTGCTGAAAAAGGAATAGGCAATTTTTTCAAATCGTTAAAATTGGGTCGATCTCTTTCAATACCCCATGCCGCACTTGTGAGCCATTGCTCATAGGCAATAAAAGGCGAATTTAAATATAACGCCAAGGCTTTCAATTGCTTTGTGTCACTGCCTGCAAGACCAATTTGACGCGGCGGTATCATAAACGGTTTATCTGAATACACAGAAAATTTTCTCGATGCAGATACTAAAATGTGAGGATTGGCACAAACTTTTAAACCTGCCCTTCCGCCCCTTTTTCTTAAGTAAACTTCATGTTCCTTGAAAGCATGATATGCAGTATCTGGAATAATAAGGCATTTTTCAGGTATTTCGTCAACATCAACATATTGCTTTCCAATATACTCGGGGCAATAATCATGATTTTTGTAAAATATTTTGAGCCTTTTTGTGTCAGCATCAATTGGCAAAGCTCTGAACTCTGGTCCTTGATGCATATCGATTTTGTTCTTATCAGTATAAGTAATCAAATTGGGATATCTTTTTAAGACACTTGAAAGGAACAAACTATCCCTGTGTGTGCCCCACATTGCCATTTTCCACGGTAAAGAGGAACCATCTTGTACTTCTTTTAGTGATATTTCACGAATCGCAGAAGAATTCACCCCGACTGACCATATTTTTTTACATCTTCGGGCTTGCTTAAGTTGAAAAAATTGCTCAACCGCAAATGGAGCATAGGTCGTGATGTAGTGATCAGCTTTGTCCCAATCTTTTTGTCCAGAAAAAAAGAACGCAGCCGCCGGATTATCCGCACCTTCGAAAAGAATATGTCTTAGATTCGAAAAATTAACAATACACGATGTTTCTATCGTGGAGAAGAATTTTCTTCGAAATTTCCCGCTGTTCTTCGTAAACAAAGACAGCGCAGGCATAAGAAGCCCGCACAATCCATCTTCTGCCAATAAGTCAGAAATTTTCCACGCAAATGCTTCTGCCAATTGCTGATTTCCTACCGAATACAGGTCTTTGTTTGAATTTATCCAGTCAAGAGCTTTTCGGTCATAACGTTTCATTGAGTCGTATTTATTTTTCCACGGTGGGTTTCCAACAATCCAGCTATAACCAGTTTTAGGTTTGACACGTGACCACTTAGAATCTTTGTCAAAAAAACCTCCTTCACAGTGAAAGATATTAGTGTTATGTAAACCAGGCAATCTGAAAGTTGGGTATGTTGATAAGTCTTTAGGCTCTATATAGTCAAGCAACGTCAAAGACAAACTCAGTTCTGCAACCCTGCAAGCCTCTTCATCAGCGTCCAATCCAAAAATATGGTTTTCCAACAGACTTCTAAGCTCTGTCGGTTTTAATCTGCCTTCTTTTCTAACAATACGCTCTATCAGACGCCGGTAGCACTGAACGAGAAACGCCCCGGAACCACAGGCAGGGTCAAACACCTTCATGCCTTTTTCAAGTGGCCTCTTGGAGTCCAACTCGTCAAGGATAAAATTGACCAAATGAACCGGCGTATAATAAGCGCCCTTGCTCCGCCCCTTACCCTCTTGATGCAAGAATTGCTGGTAAACAACCGACAATGTTTCTATTGGCACATAGGAAAAATCATATAAATCAAATAAGACCGGCTGGCCGCTTTGAGGGTCATCACCTTTAAAAACTCCGGCCACTTTTTGAATATGCTTAGTATTTATGCGATTCTTAGGGGGAAGCGGAAAAACAGAACCATTCAAGAACCCATCAAGAAATATTTCAAGATTATATAATTTTTCCTTTTGCGCTGCTTGGCTATACACTAGTTCTTCGCTAACGCCCGCTTCTTCAAGTCGTTCATCAGAAAGAATGCCTCTGTCTCTTAGATATTTCAGATAGATATATTTTCCGATAAGGGTATGGGCATCAGAGGGTCGCAACTCATAACCTTCACCCGTTAAAATTTTGGACAGTTTTTTGAGATTTGCCAATAAATGCCGATCCACTCTTTGTTCTGTGGAAACTTCCTGTTTTTTCCAGATACTTCCGGAGTCAATGGCTTTTGCAGAAAGTATATCCAGAATTTCATTGGCATCCTCTGTTACCGCTAATGCTCGTTCTTTCTCGCTTTTCTGGTTGTCATATTCAAACCCGGGATACAAACGGATATTATTGGGT
>JAAZFB010000540.1 GCA_012511915.1 Clostridiaceae bacterium | reverse complement strand
GTTTCCATATCCCTGTCATAACCTTTGATACGCTCCTTATGCTCTTTGATTTGCTTTGGGTAATACTTAATAACTCTGTCCTCCAACTCATATTTTTGTGACATAAAACTGGATTTAATCAGCTTCAGCTTTGCCACCTGTGTGTCTAAGTCCATTTTTTCCTTAATAAATGGATTACCTGTTGCAAGTGCCTTTATTTCTGCGAAGGACAATGCGGTTTCATCAATATCTTCTGCACTTCTGACAGGAGATTTGCTCGTCATAATCTGTGAAATAAATTTTTGCTTATTTTCTACCAACTGATAGAGGTAGGCATCAAAGGTATCTTTCGTAACATAACGATATAGATGCACCGTATCGTTATGGTTACCTTGCCGAATAATTCTCCCACCTCGTTGCTCCAGATCAGAGGGCCTCCACGGGCAATCCAAATCATGGCTTGCTAAAAGTAGATTTTGCACGTTTGTTCCTGCTCCCATTTTTGCGGTTGATCCAAGCATGATACGAACATCACCCTTGCGGACTTTAGAAAAAAGCTCTTTTTTCTTAATCTCGTTATTTGCATTATGAATAAACTCAATCTCTGATTCGGGAACACCCTTGTCAATCAGCTTTTTGCGTATATCATCATACACATTAAAAGCATCATTTTTAGGTGTTGATAAATCACAAAACAAAAGCTGTGTCAGCCTTTTTTCTTTGTTTTGCTCCCATATTTCAAACACCGTATTGGCACAGACCGATACCTTTGAATTTTCATCATCGGGAAGCATATCGTTTATAAGCCTTTGGTCAAGTGCCAGCTTTCTCCCGTCATTGGTTATGAGCAATTCCGATAGGTAACAGTCTAAACTGGCTTTACAGTTCTCGCTGTTTTCCCCCGGTTAGCACCGTGCATGAAAGTTTCCCTTCACACGGCGCCCCATCAATAATTAGCCTGCAATAGTATTATCCAAAGAAATTTCGTTGTTTTGGACTAAGTTTCTTAATTCGTTTAATTTGCGTAAATCTATTTGTTCTTTGTATTCGGAAATATACCGTATTATCGTACCGTATGACGTTGCATGAATTAGTCTGTGAATGTCTTTATGCACAATGATAAGATTTTTGTACTCATCCGTCCCGCCCTTATGCCGTGGGGTTTTATGGTGGCAGTGAATATCGTTGTAATTAAGCTTTATTCCTGTAACTGCACATTTTCCATATTGTCCTGCATAAAGTGAAATTCTATTGTCTGCAAACTGTACACTCCTATTATTTACAGGGTTTCGCATAAGTTTGAGTAAAATAAAAGTATCAATCCCTAAATTATCATGGATTTCTGCTCGTCCTTCTTTTGTGTACTTATTTACAGACTTTTTCTTGCATTTCGGAATTTTATTTTGTACATATCCGATAGGAGCAACGGCATAATCGCTTATAAATCTAATCTGACTGCTTTTGCCGTAGCCAATCTTCACAGCTTTTGAAATATTCGGTACTTTCTGCTTTCGTCGTTTGTATGACTTAACAGATTTGAAATCTTTCCTCATACGATTTTTGAACACAACCATAGTTTGGTAAGCTATTTTGCGGCAATCAAGCGTTATACGAGTAGCTATTCTATAATAATTGTGAATGCCAATGACCTTTGAATTATAGTTTTGTATCATTTTGTATCTGTCTTTGGCATTTTTAGGATTTTGTATGAGTTTAATCTGTTCAATCAGCTTATTTGTAGCCTTTTTGACAGCTTTATCACTCATATTGCTTGTGACAGTATACTTATTTCTTTTCTTATGAACCTTTAACTTAAATCCAAGAAAATCAGAGTATCGTTTCCGCAAATTAACTATTTTTGATTTTTCGGGTGAAATGTCTAATTTAAGCCTGTCTTTTAACCAACCTTTAACCGCATGAAATGTTTTCAATGCACTATTGTAGTCCCTGCAAAAGATTTTAAAGTCATCTGCATATCTGACAATACGCATTTCTTTCACGGCGGTTTTACGCAATGCTTCATGTGCACCAGTTCTGCAAACCGTACCATTTTTAGCGGTAGTTGTGTAATAATCATACCTTGTGGGCATATTTTCCCAATTACTACTAATCCACCAGTCCAGTTCATTCAATACGATGTTTGACAACAATGGTGACAATATGCCGCCCTGCGGTGTACCTTTGGTTGGATAATATATTGATTTATCAGGCATTTTAATAGGAGCTTTTAACATCTTCCCTATAATCGCTAATAATTGTTTATCTTGTATACCCATAGTCCATATTTGTTTTAATAGCTTTGAATGGTTTACATTGTCGAAAAAGCCTTTAATGTCAATATCTATGCAATAATGCAAATTTGATACCTGCATGTTCATATAACTTTTTGCGATGGCTTGTTCTACACTGCGGTTAGGACGAAATCCATAACTGTGTTCATAGAACTTTGCTTCGCAAATAGGTTCTAAAACTTGCAAAACACATTGTTGAACCATTCTGTCAAATATGGTGGGTATTCCAAGCGGTCTTGTTTTATCGCTACCTTCCTTTGGTATTTCTACTCGCTTTACTGCTTTCGGTTGATAATTCATAAATTTTCGCTGAATTATTTGCACAAATTCGTCTACATCAATACGTTCAATGTCTTTGATATTCATAAAATCCGTACCATAGGTATTGCTACCGGTGTTATTTTTAATATTTCTATATGCAAGTCTGATGTTGTTTTCACAAGTGATATGTTGCATAAGATTTCTAAATTTCCCACCAATAACGCTCTTTTGGTACAATTCATCAAAGATATTTTGCATATCATAATACTCATTGTGCCTTAGTTTACTGTTTTTCAGTTTCTTTGTCATAGAACATCACTCCTTTCGGAGCAAACTTTTTGTCTTGCTCGAACCTACAGTGATAATTTCTATTACATTGCTAATTACTGACTGGAGGCTATCCCTACTCAAGGCTTATTATTCCTTGTATCAACGGTACTGTGCCTCCACTTTCATCAGCGATTAATGCAAGTTATATTGATAATGGCTCCCCTATAAGGGTTTACGGATATTTGCTATCCGCTTTCAACTTTCCCTGCAAACTATTCAGCGGATTGCTCCGCTACGTTCGCTAACTTACTACGTTCCGATAGTTTTATCCCAAATCTTGCAACGCAAGACTTTCAATATAGTTTTAGGTTTCTGCTTTGAGCCTGTTAGCTAAGCGTTTTAACGCTGTATACCGCCTGTAACGATATAAGGTATTTCATAACATGCATTCTTACTTTACCTCACTAACTCCACGACCGTGGAATAGGCATTATCTACCTATACGACATATAGACCCGTACATTCGCAGATAGTCAGACCTCTCGGTCATTCTAACCATGACTATATATAGACCTCCGACCTGTCATATACAGCCGACACCTCTGCCGACTTTTCCACAGCATTACCTGTTTGGGTATACTTCAGCCGTCCTCTCCGTGCTGTGAGCCGTGAACTTTATCCACTCGCCCAACGGGGTATTAAGGGAAACGTTTCAGGACGTTACTCCTTCATTCCATTTCTCAAACTATCAGTTATCCTGATGTTTATTTTATTTTTTTCTAAATAAGCACCAGTCACAGCTTTTGTCACGTTTTCCTCGTGATTTGTAGCTGTAACGTCTCGCTCACACATATTGTCCTCATTCGGCTCAACCTCTCTGTTTCGCACTCGTTCCGCCCTTTCCGACAAGGCTTTTACCATTTCCTTTTGAATCTCGGTAGGCTCTACTGCAATATTATGATATTGTGCTTTGGGAACAGGCAGGTTTAGCATATCTGCTGTTTGAATATCCGCAACATCCTTGAACATTGCCATAAGCTCCGGCAAATTAAAGAATTTTGCAAAACGTGTTTTTGCTCTGTATCCTGTGCCTTCGGGGGCAAGTTCAATGGCGGTTACCGTTTCGCCAAAGGTGGAAGCCCATGCGTCAAAATGCTGTAATTCATTCCTTACAAGGGTTTCATACTGCAAATACCTTTGCATGGTGTAGAGTTCCACCATAGAATTGCTTATTGGTGTACCCGTTGCGAATATAATACCCTTGCCGCCTGTAAGTTCATCAAGATAGCGGCATTTCATAAATAAGTCGCTTGACTTTTGTGCTTCCGTCTGTGCAATGCCGCCCACATTTCGCATTTTTGTATAGAGAAAAAGGTTTTTATAGTAGTGTGCCTCGTCAATAAAAAGGCGGTCAACACCTAATTCCTCTAAGGTTACAACATCATCTTTTCGGCTTTGGTCATTGAGTTTTGCAAGCTTGCTCTCAATATTGCGTCTGGTCTTTTCAAGCTGTTTTATAGAGAATCGCTCGGCATTGGAGCTTTTCAAATCGGCTATTCCCATTAAAATTTCATCACGCTGATTTTCTAAAATTGCTCGCTGTCTATCTATGGACATAGGAAT
>JAAZFB010000539.1 GCA_012511915.1 Clostridiaceae bacterium | reverse complement strand
CATTTACATAACCTGCCTTTTTATTTTATGTTCGGATTAATTTTAACAAAAACCTAATTGCTTGTCAAGCCAAGTCGGAGGTTGATACTAAACACTAATAAATAATGTCAATCAATAAGTAATTTGAATTTAATTATTTGTTATGGTATAATGAAAAAATATTTTGCCCTCGTCTGGATTGTGGAGGTGCCAGGGAAGAGGATGTCAGAAAAGCCGTCCCTAATTGTCCCAATGCCAAGTTCGTCCACCGCTCCCGGCTCTGTCAGCTGGCGCAGTACACTCAGAACCATATCCCGGTCGCTCTTAGAAAATCAATCCACCCTAAATTAAGCATAGTCATCCTCCTAACAAAGGTTGGTCATAGCTGAACAGAACCTCGTTAATCTTGAAAATATCGTACTTTCCTCATTGTTCTTTCATGATAACATTAATTGTATTACCTGCATGTTTCTTGTTTTTACACGTGTGTCTTTTCGCAGGAAAATGATGATACATACTGTTCCTTCTGACTTTTTTGATTCATATTACGACACAACCATCATAATGCTTCTCCTTTATGCTGCCACCCAGTTATAGCCTGTTATGGCTTGGTCTACAATGTGCTCAAATATGACACTGCTCTTATGCAAGAAAATCTCCCGATCATAGCACTCCGGTAAAAAAGTGTTTAGCACAGAAACTATTTCGCTTTTAACGCGTTCTTTTGGCTGAGGGTCGTTCTGCCAGCCAACGACAAACAAGTCCTTTTTCTTCGTAAGGAGTGTAGTATACAGTTCCTTTGCTGCCAGTTTGACCTTCTTTTCTTCCTCCTGTGAAAGATGTTCTTTCCGTAGTAAATCGAATATTTCCAGTTCTTCTTCAGAAAGATCCTCTTTGATATGGCGCTGTTCTTCCTCAAATAGCTGCTCCATCAATTCAAGCAGCTTTTCGTAAAAATTATCGTTCTGGGAACCGCCAGCGTTATATTCATCTATGATATTTCGGAAACGCTCTGCAAACTGCGTGCGTGTGACATTGTGTCGTAGCATTTTCTGCAACTTTTCTTCAATCAGCTCGCGCAAATCAGAAATGGCAAGATTCTTGTTGCGCAGTTTCTTAAACTGTGCGCGCAGCTCGTCCACATCAATTTTCGATAGATCCAGCTCTTTGCCAGACTCGTTAATGGTATATTTGCGTGCGTCAGCAGACGTAATAACGCTTTGATCCAGCAACTGGTTAATCTTTGCTTGTGCTGATTCAATCTTTTCCGGGCGGATTTTGCCGTCAATGATGCCTTTTAAATAAATAATAGCCTCTTTGAATATTGGATCAAAATCCATCTTAAAAATATCCGGCCGCAAAGCTTCATACAGATTTTCCACCGTATTTGCAAGGACACCAAACTCATTCTTTACATCATAGTTACCAACAATCGTATTGGCGTAGTCCTCAAATAGAGACAGATTACGAAAAACGTCATTTTCGTCCACAACAGCTTTCAAATCCACCCCATGATCCAGGCAGAACTTGCAGGTCATATCAATGCAATCATTCAGTTGATATAGCAGCTTGTCGATTTCCTTGACAGGAACATTATCGCCGTCGCCGGAGGCATAGTCGGCAAGGGCACGTTTCAGATACTTAAACACATCCAAATAGTCGATGATAAGGCCGCATTCCTTATCGCCATATACACGGTTAGCACGTGCAATGGTCTGCATTAGCGTATGGCCCTTCATCGGCTTATCAAGATACAACGTAGAAACAGACTGCGCATCAAAGCCAGTCAGCCACATGGCGCAAACAAACACCAGTTGAAGCGGATTATCAGGATCTTTAAAGTTATCCTCAATATCAAAGCCGTTCTCGTCAATTCTGTTCATGCGCTTCCGGTGCAGTTTTACAGAAAGCCCCTCGGCTGAGAATTTCTTTTCCTCATCGGCATCTTCACTGATGACCACCGCCATTTCCACCTTGCGCATATAATCAACAATATCTTTGAGCTGTAGCTTTTCATCTTCGTCTGCGGTCTGCGATATTTGCTTATTAAGCTTCTTGATTTCCTCTTTCCAGTAGAAGGTAACCTTGTCATACATTCTGACTACTGTAAACTTATCCACCGATATGACCATGCCCTTGCCGCGAAAACCTCTGCGTGGAAAGTGGAAAACAATATGCTGAGCAATGGCATCCAGACGGTCATCCCGCTTGATAATCTCCAGCTCCTTGGCATAGTGATTTTCAAGGCGGCGTTGTTCGGCTTCGGTCAGGTTTTCTTCCTCAAGTATATCTGCAAAATCCGAATCAAGAAAATCGTTCTGCAGCTCGACCTCCGGCACACGCTTCACATAATAAAGAGGTACTGTTGCGTTGTCCTTGACGGATTCGGAAAAGTTATATTCACTGACATAATCGCCAAACCATGAATTGGTTAGTCTCTTGTTTCCAAGAAGCGGTGTTCCGGTAAATGCCAGGTACTGCGCATTGGGCAGGCCGTTGCGCATATTCTCCGCCAAATCCTTATATTGCGTGCGGTGCGCCTCATCCACAATAACTATGATGTCATCACGATTGGAAAGCAACGGGTATTTCTTGCCTTTGTCATAGCGAAATTTATGTATCAGTGTAAATAAAATCGATTTATTGGTTTTTAATTCCTCACGCAGCTGCTT
>JAAZFB010000006.1 GCA_012511915.1 Clostridiaceae bacterium | reverse complement strand
TTTTACCTCCAAATATTTTAGTGTTTTTATAATAAAGTACCGCAGCACCATACCTTGTTTGAATAAAAAAAGCACCCCCTTCATTTCAAAAAATTAAGGTTATGCTCCGGTATCTTATCTACAGTTTCAAACAAAAAAGCCACCTCATAAAAATGAGATAGCTTAATGGTCATTTGATTGAGTAGGCTTTCATTGGCTCACTATTTAGAATCTAACTAAAACGTTCCCCTGTCGCTATTGTTTTCCATATGCGCTGCTTTCGGCTTCATCGTTTCGTTGTCATAAGCCTTTGTTCTTAGGCGAAAATAAATGGCAATAGCCACCAAAGCAATACCTGACCAAAGGAACCACTTGTCTACGCCGATAGCTTCACTAACCGGACCTGCTGCCAGCAAGCCAACAGGCATTGCCAGTGACATAGTTGTAAACCACATTGAAAAGACTTTTCCCAGTTTTTCAGGGGGGAAGCTTTCCTGTGCATATGCCATAAACGGAACGCCGATAAACGTGCCGGAACTACCCATTAAAAAGCAGCATATGGCGAATACCCAAAACCCGCCGGACGGCAGCGCTCCACTCATAAGCGAAACCACACCAACAATACCGATTGCAATTGACACCATGAGAAACCGCTTCTTCATGCCGCCCCATATGCCAATGATGACCGAAGAAAACAGCAGCCCGGCGGCGTAGGTAAACTGCACAACGCTATTATGCCACGCTCCCCCCATAAAATGAGTGCGTACCAACAACGGTAACAGTGACACCAAGGGGATATACAGCAAATTATTGAATACCAACGGCACAAATGCCGCCATAAAAGGCTTATTGCCTCTCATGGCTTGCAAGCCCAGCTTTAAATTAAGGAAAACCCGTACCTTCTCGCTTGTCTGCGGAATGTCAGGAATCGTCACAAACAGCAAGCTGACAATAGCAAAAGCAGCGCCTGCAATATCAAGCAGCATAATACTTGCAATAGGCAAAAACGCCAGCAGTGCCGCCCCAATTAACGGTCCAAGCATATTGGAAAGGGAGCTTATCAGGTTACCCCAGCCCCCAGCCTTGGTAAGCATTTCGGTCGGCACAAGCATGGGGATGGCAGCCTGCATTGCAGGACCATGAAAGGTATTTCCAAGTCCTCTCGCAAACAAAATGAGGTAGATGAACCATACGGGTGGAGCTTCGGTCAATAAAAACGCCGCCCCAAGAATAACGCTGCTGATTGCTACCAATCCATCGGCGGCAATCATGACAGTGCGGCGATTGTAACGGTCGATGAACACTCCGGCAAACGGGCCAATCAGCAAATTGGGCAAAAAGGCAAAGATGGATGCAATGGTCAGTGTGATGGCAGATTCCGTTTGGATGGTCAGCCACCAGATGACAGCGAATTGAACAGCCGCAGACCCCAATAAGGAAAACGCCTGCCCAGCATATATAGTTGCAAATTGTCTTTTCCAGTTCTTGGTCATATATCCTCCGTTTCAGCCTAAGACATAGTCATAAGCTCACTCTTTATTTAGTAGAAAATATATCTTCTAATTCACTACCTTCAAAGAGTATAGCACAACTTAATTCCTAAAAACAGTCTTGTTTTTGTTGAATATTTGTGGTATTATTAAAGTGGAGGAAAGGTGATTGCACAATTCAGTGCAACCACCTTTTTCTTGTTTTATTCAAGGTTTTGGTCATAAACTGTGGGTATTTTTTCGTTTTAGGCAATTTTAAGTTACCTAAAACTGCCCTGCGATGGAAAACATCGGGATAAAGATTGATACAACAACCGTTCCGGCTAATAGTCCTACTATAACAATCATAATCGGCTCAATAAGGCTTGTTACTCGCTTTAAGCTAAAATCTACTTCCTTTTCATATTGCAGAGCGATTTTATCTAAAACATCACAGATCTGTCCGGAGGAAATACCCACTTCAATAAGTTGTAACATTAAACTTGGAAAATTGCCTGACTTTGATAGGGCTGTACCTAAGTTCATGCCGGATATTTCAATCAGCCTACAAGCCTTTTGAATGGCTCTTGATATATTGGTGTTTTTAATTGCGGCATCCACAATTTTAAGTGATGTTACCAAAGTGATTCCGCTTGCCTGCATTGCTGAAAGGTTTCGGCAAAAGCGGCTTAACTCAATTTTTTCAAGCATGGCTCCCACAATAGGAATTTTAAGTTTATTGGCATCAACCTTGTACTTTATACTGCTGTTTTTAATGAGTATTTTGTATGTAATAATTCCTGCTACCATCAAAATAATTAAATAAGGAGTAGCCGCCGACATAAAGTTGGATGTGCCTATCACAATCTTAGTGATAAGGGGTAGCTCTCCGCCCATTTCAATCAGTGTTGCGGAAAGGGAAGGCACCACAACCGTCATCAGTACCCAAAGCACAGCCACCATCACAATGCAAATAACAATGGGATATACCATTGCATTTTTAAGTTTTCCCGTAAACTCCAGTTCCTTTTCCGTTTGTGAAATAAGCCTCGTTAATGCTGTGGTTACTGTGCCGGATTCCTCGCCTGCCCGAATTTGCTCGGTGCTTGCGTGGGGAAATAGTCCCGACCTTTTCATAGCTCCGCTAAGTGCTTCGCCTTTTCGCACCTCATCGGCGGTTACACTTGACAATCGTTTTAACTTTTTACTGATACTGGAATCCCGTATGGTTATAAGCGATTCATGGAGGGACATTCCGGCTTCCAACATAAAGGATAACATGGTGTAAAATTCAGCTGCTATTTTCTTGCTGATACGGGTGGAGAGGGAAAAGGATAGTTTCCTTAAATTCATAAAATCCTTTAAATAATCAATCTCTACAATGTTTTCACCACGCCGCTTTAAGGTGTCTACTGCGGATTCCAAATCATCTGCTGTCATAATTCCCTTTGACACTTTTCCACTTACAGCATTTCGCACCTTATATTCAAAATACTCCATTAAATCCCCTCCGATTGTGCCATAAAGCTGTTTGAACTATCCGGCTTTTCAAACATGAAAAAGCTAACGGTCACCGCTAACCTCATGTCATTATTTGAAATAGATTCATCCGAAGGCTCTTGAATTTCCTCCTGCTGTTCTTCTGCCGTTTGATACCACGGTAGTTTTGTCATGCTATCAAAAAACCGCCTTAAATAGTCATAATCCTTTGCCTGTCGATATGAGAGAGAAGATACGCTGTATTTCACATCCATTTGGTCAATGGCAGATAAAATGCTGTTAATATTTGTGGCACCACCCTGTATTTCAAAATCAAATTTAGCTTTGTAAATCCCACCGTTTTCTTCGAATCCGAAATCATTAAAGGATAAATGTTTTACACCATTTGACGCGGCAGATTTTCCAAGGTACACTAAAAACTCTTCCTTTGCTAAAGTCTTAGATTGCGTTGTTTTTATGTCATCAACGGATTTTTCAAGCCTACTTTGCTCGGCACGAAGTGCTTCACTTTGCTTTAAAAGTGGTGTAATGTCAGCGGTCAACCCCTCAATTTGCGATTTTGTGATTTCAAGCTTAGATATTTTTGTGCCAAGGGGCAACCAAAGCATTTGATAACCGCCGTAAATCACCATAACTAAGAGCAGAATTAAAATAATTACCTTATCACGCACTGTTAGCTTCAATTTATTGCACCTCCAATCACGGTTATTTCAAAGATACTTTCCGGCTCGTCATTTAATAAATGTTGTTCAATTGCTGTAATATTGGCACTTTGAATATAACTAAGCCTTGAAATTTGATAGATAAACCTTGAAATATCTTCGCTGTTTTTCCCATGCCCACGGATAATAATTTCCTCTCCGATTAAATCGTTGACATTAGTGACAGGCTCATTTTCAGGTTGTTCCTCGGTATCGTCGGAAGATGTTTCTGTTGTTTCTGCAATTTTCATTAGCCTATCCTGCGAATCAATGGAAATGATGGATACCGTATATGGCTTATGTAGATGAACATCGTGCATAAAGCGGGAGATTGGGAACCCACCGTTTTCATAGTCCTGCAAAAAGGTTTTATGCTCGTCAATGGCACTTTGTAAAATCTCTATCTTAGCCTTTTCATTATTATATTCGGTGTTCGCCTTTCCGATTTTTTTAATATTATATTGTAAAAATGCCATGCCTATATATTGTACCAACAAAGCCAAGATACAAATGCCGCAAATAAGGCTTGCGGCATAGATAAGATATTTATTGATATATTTGTTCTTTACCGAAAGCGGCAATAGGTTTAATTTTTTATTTCCCTGCAATACAATCCCTCCCTTTACAACATGGTACTAACGGCAAGCCCTAACGCATTATAGTAAAGGCTACCCACGCTTATTTCCTCAATCCAAAGCAGAAAATCCTTTGCTTGCATATCGTCGCACATATCCAAATCGAATTTTTCGACCTCAAAACCAAGATGCTTTAGCCTTTTATCAAAACCGTTTATGACAGAGCCGCCATAGATTATTTTTGTAATGCCAATCCCGTTATGTTCGCAAAGCTCTATAATACGCTCCAGCTCTCCAATCAGCCTGCTACTTACATGGTCAATAGATTCATAATACACACCTTTATCAAGCTGATTAAAATATTGCTGTGTCTGCTGATTTTCCAGTAGACTCATTTCACCAGCATTTGTTAATGCCTTAATAATATCAGGTGTTCCAACCAAATTCTGCTTGGCACCAAGTTTTTCCACATAGGTTTGAAAACCAATATCAAGGTTTCTTGCATATACGGGAATGCCGCCTGAAAAGGCAACCACTCTCGTACCGCTATTGCCAAAGTCAATCATAAGCCTGTTTAAATTTTCATAATCGTTGTAATAAAGGCTGGACAGGCAAATCATATTGTAAGTAGGAAAGGTAACGGTTGTAATTTTCAAGCCATATTTCTCAAAGCCTTCCACAAGCTGCTCCATGGTATTCTTATGCACGGCTGAAATTAAACAATAATGCACGGTGTCGCTGTTTTCTTCCTTTTTGCCTAAATAGGCATAATCAAGAATATGCGTTAGAGGCGAAACTCGACCCATTGCGGAGTATTCCTTTTCCATCAGTTTTGGAATGTCGGTTTGTTTTTTGTTTTTAACGGTAACAATTTTTGATTCAACCAAATGGGCAGGGAGAGAAACGGACACCTCATGCTTTTTGTTTGTATTTACCACTTCACTAACCGCTTGTGCAATATCCGTATAGTTAATATCATCTTGAAACATGGTGGTGCTGTCTATTTTTTGTGCATTGGTAATTGTTACTTTTTTGCCTGCATAATGCACCTCTAAAATCTTGATATATTTACTGCCAATATCAACAATAACCTTGCTTTTCTTAATTATGTTTTTCTTTATTAAAAAATCCATATGCCCTCCTATAAATTTTCAAAATATACAACACGGTGAATTTCGTCAAGTGTTGTAAGACCGGACAGGGATTTATCAATCCCGTCCTGTTGAATTTTCTT
>JAAZFB010000538.1 GCA_012511915.1 Clostridiaceae bacterium | reverse complement strand
TCATAAGACCTGCCGCTTTTAGTTTCCCAAGCAGGCGATTAAAATCCTCTACCAATTCAGCCGTATTAGATGCTTCACTATCATCCTGGTAGGCTGCAGCTTTAGGTAGGTTATCAGGTGAAAACTCTGCACCATTAAAGCTGAATGTTCCACCCTCTGCAATATCTAATTGCCCGCCTATTACAGTTTTTTCACCACCCTGCTCGGTGTAGTTCTTTGTGTTATAACTCATTCATATCACCTACGCTTTCTGCTTAAGCACTTTGATGGCTTCAGGTAAAATAAGCTTACCGTCAACTCTTTGTGTTGCCATGAATCCCACCTGACCGGTTGTAGCATACAATTCATTTAAGCGCTTAAAAGCTCTGCCTTGTCTATCAGTCACCCAATAATAACCGAAATCACCAAAGGCGATGGTTTTTGCCCCGGCCTCAATGGTCGGTACATATGCAGATGTTACTACAGGACGATTAAGAATATTATCCGGGGTTCCTGCTGTTATGGAAGGCTGCCAGATATAGTTGCCATTACCGTCTTTAAGCTTACGAATTGCCTTTACAGGTGCAACCTTAACAACAAAGGTAGCTCTTTTTCTATAGGGTGATTTTAGTGAGTAAAACAAGTCCAGAATCTCGTCAATGGTAATTGCAGTAGCACTTGCAGTGGTTACACCTATTTGGGCACCTGCTGTAGCATGGAATATCCCGGTAGGCTTACCGTCACCATCACCACCAAAAAACGCTTCCTCTTCTTTTGCTCCGATACGTCTCGCAAATTCCTTGGCAATGTAGCTTTCAAGGTTAAACACACTATCATTTAACAGTTCCTCTGAAACCTTTATCATTGTACCAAGCTTATATGCACCTATGGAAACCTGTGTGAACGCATCATCACTTTCCTCAATAGGTCCTTCTTCATCAACCCACGAGGCTGTCCCCTTAGTGGCTACAACAGGAATCTTTCTGTCCCCACTTGAGGTAGTGATAATCTTTGCCAACTTTCTAAATACATTCTCTTCCTCAAGCGCTTCAATAAGAGTTCTTTCAAACTCATCCGGTACAAGATATCCGCCTTCCGAATCCTCACCGACTTGCAAAGAATTCACTACATCATATCGAGGATTTTTTGAGCGCATCACATTCCAGAATGCCTTTTTGTACTCGTTGCTTGCTCTACCTGTTTTAGCATCTTCATCCGCCACCGGCTTATCCTTTATAGGGGTATTTACAGGCTTTGATAGTTCTAAATCGATGGCTGCCTGTCTTTCCAGTCTGTCGATTTCCTTGCCGAGATTTACAACATCCGCTTCCATTTTTTCATAAGTCTCTGTGTCTTCGGCTGACAGAAGTCCATTTGTGCCTCGCTTACTGTCCAAAAATGCCTTTGCAGCCTCCCAGGCTTTTGCTCTTTTTTCACGTAGTTCTAAGATTTTGTTCATAGTGTTACTCCTCCTCATAAAAATTAATGGTTTAATAAAGAAAGCCGCTTATCAAGCGACTCTATGGGTGTTCCTGTTTTATCAGGATTACTTTTAGGTTTTAATTTATCAAGCAGAGAGTTGGTAACTGCTCTGCGGCTGAAGCTGTAAGTTTCGTTTGTATTGGATTGCCTTATTTCTTTAAACATAATCTCATCTGCAAAACCAAGCTCCAATGCTTTATTTGCAGACAGCCATGTTTCAGCATCCATCAAGTGCGATAACTTTGTTCGTGACAAACCGGTTTTAATCTCATATGCATTGATGATGCTTTCTTTTACCTCATTAAGCATTGCAATCGCCTTTTGCATTTCCTCACTATCACCGATTGCTACAGTCAGTGGATTATGCACCATCATAAGTGATGTGGGTGACATTAAAACCTTTGTACCCGCCATTGCAATTACAGATGCTGCTGAGGCTGCAATTCCGTCAATCTTGACCGTAACATTACCTTTGTAATCCATCAGCATATTGT
>JAAZFB010000537.1 GCA_012511915.1 Clostridiaceae bacterium | reverse complement strand
TTTTTAGCCGTTTTGGTTGCTTTAGATTTTGCCGGTTTTTCGTCAGCTGTTTCTTCGGTTTCGGTAACGCCCTCTTTTTTAGCCGTTTTGGTTGCTTTAGGTTTTGCCGGTTTTTCGTCAGCTGTTTCTTCGACTGCGGCAACTTCTACTTTTTCAGCCGTTTTGGTTGCTTTAGGTTTTGCCGGTTTTTCGTCAGCCACTGCTTCGACTGCGGTAACTTCTACTTTTTCAGCTGACTTTGCAGCCTGGGGTTTTTCCTCTTTTTCTTCAACCTGTTCTGCGTTTTTGTTTATTTTAGGCTCCGGCTTTTTCTTGCCGTTCGTTTGCATTATGTTATCATTATCATTGGCTTTGGCGAAAGACTCACCTTGCCTGCCTTCTAAAACCGCATTTGCCATTGTTTCTACAATAAGCTTTACCGCGCGAATGGCATCGTCATTGCCGGGTATGGCAAAGTCGACCTCTTCAGGGTCGCAATTTGTGTCGACAATAGCAATGACAGGAATATTGAGCTTTTTAGCCTCAGCAATCGCAATTTTTTCTTTGCGTGGGTCTACAACAAAAACCAAACCGGGCATTTTTTTCATCTCTTTTATGCCGTCAAAGTTTTTGGAAAGACGGTCCATTTCCTTACGTAGCTTTAGCACTTCTTTTTTGGGTAGCAGTTCAAAGGTGCCGTTGGCTTCCATTCCATCTAACTGGTATAGACGGTCGATACTTTTTCGGATTGTTTTGAAGTTGGTCAGCATTCCGCCCAACCAACGTGTAGTGACATAAAACATCTCTGAGCGTTGCGCTTCTTCGGCAATTGCTTCTTGTGCCTGCTTTTTTGTGCCGACAAACAATATATCCTCGCCTGTGGCTGCTGCATCACGAATAATTGCATACGCCTCTTCAATTTTTTTGAGTGTTTTTTGTAAGTCGATGATGTAAATTCCGTTTCGTTCCGTAAAAATAAATTCTGCCATTTTCGGGTTCCATCTGCGGGTTTGATGCCCAAAATGAACCCCTGCTTCTAAAAGCTGTTTCATTGAAATTACTGCCATTAACTGTTTTTCCTCCTTATTATTTCTACCGTCCACTTTATTATACGTTGTATTTGCGTATAACATAAGAAGATAATAGACGTGATTTTTTAGACGAGTCATTATACCATAAAAAAAAACTCAACGCAAGCCCTTTTTTTTAAGATTTGAGTGTTACTTGGGTGTTGTGTATCAGTATTAATATCCCCACGCCTAATATTTGCCCGGGGAAATACCTACAACCTTTTTAAAAGCCCGGATAAAGCTTGCATAATCTTTATATCCGCATTTTGCTGCGGTGGTGGAGACATTATTGTCGGTTCGCAACAAACGCTTTGCCTCGGATATTCTTTTTGAGGTGATATATTTTGAAATTGTTATGCCCAATTCCTTTTTAAACAGTCGGCAAAGCTGATTTTCGGAGATATATGCGTTTTTTGCAAGCGTGCATAATGATAAATCGTTTTGATAATTACTGTTAATGTACGCAATTGTTTTTTGAACGATGTTGTTTCCTATATAATATGTACCTGTTGATTTGCTGTTTTTTGCAAATAAATAGTTTATAAACACCAAAATCTTTGTGGCAACAATGTCTTTTACTATATCGTCGGCATATTCGTTTTCGGCAGTTAATTGTTCAAGCAGATTTTTGAGCTCGGCTAATTCGCCCGCCGTGAGGGATATTTTATTTGAAATTCCATTTCCCCGCTTGTAAAAGCAAGCGGACAAATCTGTTTTATCCGTTGAGACAGAATATAAAAAAGCAGGATGAACTTTAAAGACATACCGTGAGAAAACCGTATCATTTTTGAACGCAATTTTATGCGTTTCGAATTGGTTGATTAAAAACAAATCGCTGTCTGATACCTCATACACCCTGTCGTTAATCAAAAAGGTTTTGCCTCCGCCAAGACATAAAAAAGCTTCACAGCATTCATGGACGTGTATCGAAAAATCCACTTCGCTTTTTTCGGAATGAAACAAGCTGTATTTTTTGGTTTTGTTGGTATGCTCTATTGCTTTGGTACAACTGTTAAAGTTGATGTTCATTATTACTATCCGCCTCCTCATAAGCTAATAATAGCATAAGTTGGTGTGAATTGCAATAAAATTATCAAATTATGCAATGACTTTGCAATAATATTATGTTAAAATGGTGTGTACTATTCGTCATATAAGATATTGACAAACTTTTTTTGTCAAAAGCGGCCGCAATCAGCGGGCGTTGCAAGGAAAATAGTATGTACTAATTCGCAATTCAATTAATGAAATTTTTCTAACGCGAATTAGTATTAGCACTACATAATAACAAAGGAAAGGTTGTGAGATATAATTATATGATTGAGTTATCAATTATCAATAAGGATAATAATGTAACTGCAAGCAAAAACGGCTACCATGTAGAGCTCAGCTTGGAAAACGGGTTTCTTCACGGGGATAGAATTGAAATTAAGCTTAAAGACTTTGATTTTATCAAAGTTAAAATAGAGCACACTTTGCCTGAGTGCATTCTATATCTGCCGAACAGAAAATTTGTATATAAAATTCCGCTTGATAAGGCCGGTGTATCATACAACGGGGATGCTTTTGCAGGCAAGGCGCAAACAATAACAGTTTCTGAGCCATCGGAGGAAGAGATATATTCATATAGAAACATTGCATTAAATCCGCTTGATGACGAAAATGCAAAAGGTGTTTTCCCCCACGCAACCGCTAATTTTGTAACACGCAATCATGAAAGCTTCCAGGCGCGTAATGCGATTGACGGCATGACACAAAACAACGGGCATGGGAATTACCCGTTCCAGTCGTGGGCAGGCGGCGCGCGTGAGGATTTGGTATATATATTGGATTTTGGCAGACCTGTTGAAGTTGAAAAATTAGTCTTTTATTTGCGCGCGGACTTTCCGCATGATAGTTATTGGAAGAACATGGATATCGAGTTTTCGGATAAATCGCGCATTGGCGCAAGCTTTATCGAAACGGGCGATGGGCAAGAGGTTGTGCTAGACGAAAAGAAAATTACAAAAACCATTACGCTTACAAATTTTAAGCAAGCGGCAAACCCCTTATCGTTTGCGGCATTATCAGAAATTGAGGTATATGGCAATATTATAAAGGAGGATTTTAGTAAAATGGAAGTTAGAAATGCATCAAACCCAAACGATGTTAAGCACTACACAACGGAGAGATTAAGAGAGGAATTTCATATTAAAAGCCTATTTACAAAAGATAATATCAGGATGGTTTACAGCCATATTGACCGTATTATCACAGCCGGATTTATGCCGGTTTTCCACACCCTTAAGTTAGAGGCAGGCAAAGAGTTGGCGGCAGACTACTTTTTGCAAAGACGTGAAATGGGTTGTATAAACATTGGAGGCAAAGGTATTATCACAGTTGATGGTACAGAATATCTTATGCAACCGCGCGACGGGATATATATCGGTATGGGAAACAAAGATATAACTTTTAAAAGCGAAGACCCTGAAAACCCTGCTAAGTTTTACGTTTCGTCCTGCCCGGCGCATAAACAGTATCCCACCGTTAAAATTGACATCAGTAAGGCAAAGAAGGTGCCGACCGGTAATGAGGCGGATGCCAATAAACGCGTTATAAACCAGTATATTCATCCCGAGGTTATGCAAAGCTGTCAGCTTGCTATGGGGTTGACGGAGTTACAGGATGGCTCTGTTTGGAATACAATGCCCACCCATACCCATGACAGGCGAATGGAAGTTTATTTGTACCTTGATATTGAAGACGATGCAGTTGTTTTCCACATGATGGGTCAACCGCAAGAAACACGCCATATTATTATGCATAATGAGGAGGCTGTTATCAGCCCAAGCTGGTCTATACACAGCGGCGTCGGAACCAAAGCATACTCATTTATTTGGGCAATGTGCGGTGAAAACCAAGAGTTTACCGATATGGACCATGTTGCAACAAGTGAATTGTTATAAGGAGGAATACATGATATGTTTAGTTTAAAGGGTAAAATTGCTTTTGTTACGGGAGCTTCTTACGGCATTGGTTTTGCAATTGCGTGTGCGCTTTCTGATGCCGGCGCAAAAATTGTGTTTAACGATATAAATCAGGAACTAGTCGATAAAGGCTTGTCGGCTTATAAAGAAAAGGGCATCGAGGCTTTTGGTTATGTTTGTGATGTAACGGATGAGCAAAAGGTAAAAGAAACGGTGCAAAATATCGAAAACGATATAGGTGTTATTGATATTTTGGTTAATAATGCAGGTATAATAAAGCGCATACCTATGTGTGAAATGTCCGCTGAAGAGTGGCGACAGGTTATTGATGTCGATTTAACCGGTCCATTCATTTGTTCAAAGACGGTAATACCCTCAATGATTAAAAAGGGTGGCGGCAAAATAATCAATATTTGTTCAATGATGAGTGAACTTGGTCGCGAGACGGTCTCTGCATACGCAGCGGCAAAGGGCGGTCTGAAAATGCTGACAAGGAACATTGCATCGGAATACGGAGAATTTAATATTCAATGTAACGGAATAGGCCCGGGCTATATTGCCACACCACAAACCGCACCACTTAGGGAAAAACAGGCTGATGGTTCGCGACATCCGTTTGATAGCTTTATTATTTCAAAAACACCTGCTGCACGTTGGGGAATAGCGGAGGATTTGGCAGGCCCAGCGGTATTTTTAGCATCGTCTGCTTCGGATTTTGTTAATGGGCATGTATTGTATGTTGATGGCGGCATATTGGCTTATATCGGGAAACAACCGAAATAATATAATACACAAACTGTATCCACTGGATTACTGAATCAATGTTCAGCTTATACTAAACACTAATTAAAAACCGACTAAGATTTGCGAGGATTTTTTCTGTTCGGGTTTTGAATTTTGAGGGCGAATAACCATTGTTATTTAACCGAAAAATTCGAAAGTCGAGTGGGGAAAAGGCCGCAAAGACAGTCGGTTTTTATTAGTGTTTAGTATTATTTATTGAGAAACTCAAAAACGGCAAAATATTGACATAAAATTTTGTTGTTCTTCATAGATTTTCTATAAGGGGGTGCTTATACTAAATTCAATCAAATATAACACAATATTTGATTGAATTTAGTATTAATAAAAATTGTGTATCCAATTATTTAATACCCCCATAGAGGGAGGTTTGAATATAATATGGTTATTTACGTTGTTCGTCAAGGGGATAGCTTGTATAGAATTGCCCAAAATTTTGGGGTATCATATCAGCAAATTGCAGAGGATAATCAATTGCAAAACCCCAATGTATTGGTTGTGGGGCAGACCATTATAATTATGACAGATACCATTTTGCATACTGTCATGCCGGGGCAATCGTTATATTCAATTGCAAGGGGGTATAGGGTCAAGCTTAGTGACTTGATAAATGCAAACCCGCAAATAACAAACCCGGCTATGTTATCGGTGGGGCAAAGAGTTAACATACCGGTTGGAGCACAGAGGTTGGGCACAATGGAGGTTAACGGATACGCTTTCCCGAACATAACAAGCTCTGTCTTGCAAAGTACATTACCGTATCTTACATATCTGAGCATATTCAGCTATCAAATAAATCCTGATGGCAGTCTTACGGACATAACTGACGAACCGCTTATACAGGCAGCGCGTCAGGCAAAAGTTGCGCCCATTATGGTTATAACCAATTTAGAGAATGAAGGGGGTTTTAGCAGTGACCTTGCTCACACTATATTTGCCAGCACCGCATTGCAAGAGACGCTTATTGATAATATTATTACGGTATTGCAGAACAAAAATTATCACGGGGTAGATATTGATTTTGAATATATATATCCATATGACAGGCAAAGTTATAATAATTTTGTAGCAATGGTCGTTGAAAGACTTCACCCGCTCGGGTATTCCGTTGCCACCGCCCTTGCCCCAAAAACAAGCGGTGCACAAACGGGGCTGCTTTATGAAGCACATGATTATCCTTTCCATGGTACAATCGTTGACAGGGTTATACTGATGACGTACGAATGGGGATATACATACGGGCCGCCAATGGCAGTTTCGCCGCTTAATCAGGTGCGAAGGGTGTTAAACTATGCCACAAGTGTTATACCAAGCGAAAAGATACTTATGGGTATGCCGAATTACGGTTATGATTGGACATTGCCGTATGTGAGCGGTACTGCGGCACGGACGGTATCAAATGCCGCAGCGGTAACACTTGCGGCTGAAAATAAAGCACAAATACAATACGATACGACTGCACAGGCCCCGTTTTTTAACTATACTTACAGCAACGGGGCACAGCATGTGGTGTGGTTTCAAGATGCACGAAGTGTGGCGGCAAGTCTACGACTTGTTCCGGAATATAACCTTGCAGGGGTCAGCTACTGGACGATAAATAGATTTACCCCTCAGAATTGGCTCGTGCTAGGCGCATTTTTCAACGTCAAAAAAGTGATTTAATATTTTTTGTTTTACCGCTTGAATTATTAGTTTGGATATAGTACAATAAGTATAAGATGTTAATACTATTTATCATTTAATACTAAATTCAATCAAATATATAACCGTAATCGTGAATTAGTATAATAAATTTCAGAGAGGGTGTTTAAATTGATATCCATTATTTTGGGGCAAAAAGGGAGCGGTAAAACAAAAACTTTTCTTGATTTGGTAAACAAAGCATCAGCAGAGGAAATTGGCAATGTTGTATGCATCGAAAAAGGGGACAGACACAACTTTGATTTGCGGTCTACCGTGCGTTTAATCGATACTTCTGATTTTGACCTTGATAGTTACAAAGTGTTTTATGGTTTCATATGCGGTATTATTTCAGGCGATTATGATATTACACATATTTTTATTGACAGCGTCACAAAAATTGCAAACACAAATATGGATAAATTCTCAAGTTTTCTTGAATACATTGAAAATCTTTCAAATCAGTTCAACATAAAGTTTACAATTACGGTTAGCGCTGATATTTCCGAAGCCCCTGAAGGGGTAAAAAAGTATCTAATAGAGTATTGATGTTCCGCACATTAGGCAAAAGTTGTCGATGCGGATTTTTTTATAATGTATTACAGTTTTTACTGATACTAATCCTCAATTAAAAGACAACTATAAAAACTTAGGATTTTTTTCGTCAGGTAAGGCGGAAGGTTCCGTTAATACTTTGTGTATTGACGGGTTCTTTCAACGCAACATGACGGAATAAAGACAAGTTTTTGTTGTTATTTTAATTATGGATTAGTATGATGCGAATTTTATTGATTTAATGCTTGCATATAGTTGACTTTTGTGATAGAATAGACCTCGTGTTATTTTATAAGGCAATCCGCTGAGCTGTTAATCGGTTTATGATTGTGCAATGAAAGGAAGATTTTAATTGAATTTAGTTAAGCAAATCGGTAGTGAAC
>JAAZFB010000536.1 GCA_012511915.1 Clostridiaceae bacterium | reverse complement strand
CATACTTACCTTGCACAAGCGATAACGATTTTGTTCCGTCATTACCGGAAAAACGAGTGGATATACTATATCTTTGTTTCCCAAACAATCCCACCGGCACTACCATTACAAAAAAAGAACTTAAAAAATGGGTGGATTATGCAAAAGAAAACAATACTATTATTTTATATGATGCTGCTTATGAAGCATATATCAGCGAAGACAACGTTGCCCGAAGTATATACGAGATAGATGGCGCAAAAGAAGTAGCGATAGAGTTTCGAAGTTTTTCAAAAAATGCCGGTTTTACAGGCACTCGCTGTGCTTTCACTGTTGTTCCAAAGCAGCTAATGGCATATACCAAGGGCGGGACAAAAGTACGGTTAAATGACTTATGGCTTAGGAGACAAAGCACAAAATTCAACGGTACGCCATATATTATACAACGTGGTGCCCAAGCAGTGTATTCAGACGAAGGTAAGGAGCAAATACAACAAATGATACACTTTTACATGCAAAATGCCAAAATAATCAGAGACGGCTTGCAAAACATTAAGTTTGATGTTTACGGCGGTATAAATGCACCTTATATATGGCTAAAGGTGCCGAGTGGTTACAACTCGTGGAGTTTTTTTGACAAACTGTTAAATGATGCAAATGTTGTCGGCACTCCGGGCGAGGGCTTTGGCCCAAGTGGTGAGGGTTACTTCCGTCTTACCGCTTTTGGCGATAAACAAAACACTGTTGAGGCAATATCCAGAATTAATAATATAAAATTTTAATGGGTGGTGGGGCTATTGTTGTTCAAAAAACTTCGTGAAGATATTAATACCATAATGCAGCGCGATCCTGCTGCAACGAATATATTTCAGGTGCTATTATTATATCCCGGCTTAAAGGCTGTACGAAGCCATCGACGTGCAAATTGGTTATATAAACATAAATTATATTTTTTGGCGCGATATATATCTGAACGCTGCAAACAAAAAACAGGGATAGAGATTCATCCTGCTGCTGAAATCGGCATGGGGTTGTTTATTGACCATGGTACAGGCGTTGTAATAGGCGAAACAACAATAATTGGCGATAATTGTACAATATACCAGGGCGTTACCCTCGGAGGTACGGGAAAAGATAAAGGAAAACGCCATCCCACAATAGGCAATAATGTTACAATAGGCGCCGGTGCTAAGGTGTTAGGTCCGTTTTGCGTAGGCGATAACTCTAAAATTGCGGCTAATGCCGTGGTGCTGTCTGAAGTACCTGCAAACAGTACATGTGTGGGTGTTCCCGGACGGATTGTTAAAATTGATAATAAAAGGGTTAAACCCAATTGTGACCTTGATCATATACATATTCCCGACCCGATTTCAATTGAGTTATGCAAAATAATAAACAGGTTGGAAAAATTAGAGCATAAGGAAGAGGCGAAAGATGAAACTATATAACACCCTTACAAGAAAAAAAGAGGAATTTATACATCTGACACAGGGCGAAGTAAAAATGTATTCATGCGGCCCAACCGTATATAATTATATTCACATAGGAAATGCGCGTCCTTTTATTGTGTTTGATACGCTCAGACGGTATTTTGAATACAGAGGCAACAAAGTTATTTTCGTTCAGAATTTTACCGATATAGATGACAAGATGATTAACAGAGCAAATGAAGAGGGAATTTCGGTAACTGCCTTAGCTGAGCGTTTTATTAAAGAATATTACACTGATGCGGATGCTTTAGGTATTAGGCGTGCCACGGTTCACCCCAAAGCAACCGAAAATATTGATGCTATTATTGAAACAATAATGAAATTGGAACAGGGCGGTTACGCATACAACGTAGATGGCGATGTTTATTTTTCAATTGAAATGTTTGACCAATATGGAAAACTATCGAACCAACCACTTGAAGATTTAGAAGCCGGTGCACGTGTAGATACAGTTGAGCATAAGCGCAACCAAATGGATTTTGCGTTATGGAAAAACCAAAAACCTGGCGAACCGTCATGGGACAGCCCATGGGGAAAGGGCAGACCGGGTTGGCATATAGAGTGCTCGGCAATGGCGAACAAGTACCTTGGTGCCACTATTGATATCCATAGCGGCGGGCAGGACTTGATTTTCCCGCATCATGAAAACGAAATAGCTCAAAGCGAATGTGCAAGCGGCAAGCCTTTTGCCCGCTATTGGTTGCATAACGGGTATATTAATATTGATAACAGAAAAATGTCTAAATCGCTCGGCAACTTTTTTACCGTTCGGGAAGTATTAGAAGAATTCGAAGCAGAAACAATAAGGTTTTTTATGTTATCCGCGCATTACCGAAGCCCGATAAATTTTTCAAAAGAACTTATGTCCCAGGCAAACTCCGGGCTTGAGCGTCTTTATAATTGTATAAACAATATAGAATTCCTGCGTGAAAATGCAAAACATGGCGCTGCGAATACCACCATAGTATCAATGCTTAATCAATATAAACAGACCTTTGTTAATGCAATGGAAGACGACATTAACACCGCCTTAGCCATTTCAGTTTTGTTTGATATTGCACGCGACGCAAACAGCGAATTATCGGAAAATGATACTACCGGCACACTAACCGCTGTGCTTGATACAATGACTGAATTGGGCAGCATCCTTGGAATATTGCAAAATAAAAAGGATAAAATTTTACCTGAAAAAATTGAAGAACTAATAAACAAAAGACAACAAGCAAGAACTGAAAAAAACTTTGCATTAGCTGATGAAATTCGGGACAAACTAAAAGCACAAGGCATTATGCTTGAAGATACACCTTTAGGAGTAAAATGGCGAAAGGAATAAAACCTATTGGATATCCAAGAAATCAATCAACTCCGACATCCGAGCGAGCGCAAGCTTTATGTTGTTTGTGCCCTATTAAATGTTATTGTTATGGCGTTTTTATTATTAGGCTTGGTTTTACTTTGGCGACTTATTATAACAACCAGCTATATAAAAAATATTTACATTGCCGCTTTTGCAGCCTTCGGTGCGGCATTTCTTAGTATGGGCTCTACTTTTGCCCATACAAGAGTATATTCAGTTAAAGCCGATGAAAAACAATTCCCTAACCTTTGGAACAAGGTTGTAGAATATGCAAAGCAACTTGATATAAAAAAACAGCCCTCGATTTATATAAAACAAGGCGATGGCATTATAAATGCCTTTGCCGCATACTTTTGGGGTAGAAATTATGTGCTTTTAAATACCGAAATCTTTGAAATTGCATATCTTGAACATAAAGATGAGAATGCGGTCTTTTTTATTATAGCGCATGAAATGGCACATATTTGCTTAAGTCATACCCGGTTTTGGTATAATGCAAGCATATTTTTTTCAAAAATCATTCCTGTTTTGGGAACTGCGCTTTCAAGGTCGCAAGAATACAGTTGCGACAGAATTGCTCAGGAACTTTGTCCTGAGGGAAAACACGGGATATTTATGCTGCTTTTGGGGCGGCATTTATATAGAAATGTAAATGTTGAACAATACCTACAACAGGCGGTAAATACCCATGGCTGGTTTGAATTTTTTGTTAACATTAACTCAACTCATCCGGTAAACACCCGTCGTGTTTTAGCTATTTACAAGCCGGAAAAAAGGGGAAAGTTGCTTTTCTAAAAGGGGGAACATACTGCTTGACAAATTATAATGAATATTCACCTTTGGTGCTTGCGTATGTCGGAGATGCGGTTTTTGAGCTTTATGTTAGAAAAATGCTCACAAACATCGGCAATGCGCAAGTGGACAAGCTGCATAAAACTGCAACAAGTTATGTAAATGCCGCTGCCCAATGTGATAGTTTTAAAAAGATTGAACACAAATTAACGGAATTCGAAATGTGCATATACAAACGTGGTAGAAACGCGAAATCAACCGTTCCTAAAAATGCAGACATGATACAATACAGAGTGGCGACCGGTTTAGAAGCATTGATAGGGTACATATATCTAACAGGTGATATTAAACGCCTTGATGAGATTATGTCTTTGATAGGGGTTAAATAGTATATTAGTATTAACCCACAAAACGGATGATGAGTTTAAATGGTTAATTGGATTAAAAAATACTTTCCAATTGCAAAAAAATATGCTATAATAATTTTTGGTACTTTTATTAGCGCCACAGCAATATCACTTTTTCTTGCGCCAAATAAGATAACAAGTGGTGGAATTAGCGGTGTTGCAACTGTCGTGCATTATTTATGGCATTTTCCCATTGGCGTTTCTGCGCTTTTTCTGAATATACCGCTTTTTATAATCGGGATACGATATGAAGGCAGAAACTTTGGTATTAAATCAATCTATGCAACTGTTTTAATGTCATTGTTCATCGATTTGCTTTCTGGTTTTGCTCCCGTTACCGATGACATTTTTTTAGCGGCTGTTTTTGGTGGTGTGCTTATGGGGACAGGTCTTGGACTTGTGTTTATCTCAGAAGCAACAACCGGTGGGACGGATATTATTGCAAAACTCATTCAACGTGTTGTCCGTCATTTGCAGTTGGGCAAGCTTATACTGTTTATTGATATTTTAATAATTGTGTTGGCTACTGTTGTGTTCGGTGATTATAAAATTGGGCTTTACTCCGCAATATCTCTTTATGCGTCCACGCATATGATTGATGTAATAATTGACGGCGGTAAATTTGCCAAAACCGTTTTTATTATCTCGGACAACTACTCCGAAATTGCAGACGGCATAAAAAACGAGTTAAAGCGTGGTGTTACAGGGCTTATCGGCAAGGGCATGTATAGTGGAAATAATAAAACCATATTAATGTGCACATTAAAAAGAAATGAAGTACCTAAGTTAAAAGATTTGGTAAAAGAAAAGGACAGGTTCGCATTCGTCATACTAACAGATGTTCGTGAGGTATTGGGCGAAGGATTTATATATTCAAGGGAGGAGAAAAAAATTTGAACAACAATGAACTTAAGCTTATTGCTTACAAAATCAGAAAGCATGTCGTGGACGCAGTACATAGCGCTGGGT
>JAAZFB010000056.1 GCA_012511915.1 Clostridiaceae bacterium | reverse complement strand
TTTGTGTTCCATGATATGCATGATTTGGGAGAAATTTCCCGAAGCTTCTTTAATGCCAATTACCTTCGGTATTTCTTTGGCTATGCGCAGCGTGGTTTCGGCTTCGATGTTAACGGCAGTACGCGATGCTACATTATAGAGAATTATTGGAAGAGGCGATGCTTTTGCAATGGCTTTATAATGTTGAAATATCCCTTCTTGTTGGGGTCGATTATAATAAGGTGCTACCGATAAAACAGCATCCACTTTTTTTAAATCGTATAAATAAATTTGTTCAATAACCTCCATAGTATTATTGCTTCCAATACCCACAACCACAGGTATTCTTCCTTTTACCGTTTGCACAACAGTCCTTAGTATTTCTTTACGTTCGGTGAACGACAAAGTAGGCGTTTCGGCTGTTGTTCCCAAAGCAACAATGTAATCTGTTCCTTCTTGTATTTGGTATTCCACCAATCGTTCAATGGCTTCAAAATCGATAGAGAAGTCTTTTTTAAAAGGAGTTATTAAAGCTACTCCTGCACCTTTTAGTTTAAGTTTCATATGTTATCTATACATTATTATTACCAATATCCGTCATATGTAGTCCAAATATAATCTCCTAAATCCCAAGCGGCATCAACGGCTTTATTGCACCATTCCATGCTATAATCTGTTAACAACTTGATAGTTTTAGCAGTTTTTTTAGGGTTATAAATATCTAAAGCTTGTTTTTCGATTGTTGCTTGATTTTCCAATAGCTTTTTTTGAAAAGGTATCCATGTTTTATCCAGCTCTTTACGGAAAGTTCCCCATCTCTGTGCCGACAAAGTTCCCAAACGATTAAAAGCCCACCAAGCGGCATCGCGACTGAAACCGGTTTTACGTCCGTCGGTTTTATAAGTCGAAGGCAAATCGGTAACGCTGCAATAAATAGGTACATAAACTGACGAAGCCACATTATCTAAGGCAAACCACACCACACCACCTACTTCGTCGGGAAGCCAATCGCGACATTGTATGACGGTTCCGTACATCGTAAACCTGACGGCAATATTGCGTTCGCCCAAATGATGCCATCCGCCGTTTACTTTATGCAACCTCAGTTCATCCACCGACATAAAAGGATTGGCAAGGGGCGATATCACCATTTTGCCGCTATCACCTTTAACGGTAATGTTTTTCCGTAAATCATATTCCGTTCCTTCGTAATAATCTTTGAAAACGTTCATCATCCTTTCGAGTGAAACCAAGGTATCAGGTTTTACGGAAAAGGGATAATTCTCCATATTAGGGTCTAATTTCAAGGAAGGAGCGAGGAGGTCGAACACCCGCCATTCGCGCCGTCGTGCAGCCAATAAAGCGCGGCTTGCAGGGGCATAAGCATAGCAAAAACGGAAAAGCTCTTTACCATCCCACCATCCGCTGTCGAGAGCCAAAGAAAACACATTGTAGGAATACATAAAATAATCTTTGTTTGCCGTATCAATTTCTTTGATGGTACTTGCGTTTGCATTCACTGAAATATGTTCGTCGGGCACGCGTTGGGCCGCCCATACGGCTCCTTTGTTTCCTTTACCCGATCCTAAGATTTCCAAATGCCACACTTCCTGCTTGTCGGCTATGGTTAAACATTCCCCGGCATCTATCCATCCATAGGTTTTCAATAATTCGCCTGCCACATGAATAGCTTGCCGTGCCGTAGAACAACGTTCCAGCATTAAGGTACACAGCCGTTGACAATCAATTAAACCCAAATCGGATTGTAAACTGCTTCTAC
>JAAZFB010000055.1 GCA_012511915.1 Clostridiaceae bacterium | reverse complement strand
GTGCAGGCATTATCATAAATGTAGAAGTAATGCATGATTTTCCCTGTCAAAGTGTTTGTCACATCAAAGCTGAAAATATACTCCCTCGGAATCGTTCCCATAGATGTAGTAGAAAACCAACTGCTATTTCTGTAAGCATGACACCTTTTTATCCCGGAGATAGAATCAGAGGTGCTGATTAAAATTTTCTTGCTTTGATTAGCCCATGTGAAATACTCCGTTGCAAGAGGGTTTTCCGTTGGTGTTAAGAAGTGTGCGGTAGGTGCTGTATTATCAAGTGTTTGCTTTAATATGTGAGTGGTTTTATTGTGACCTTTATCAAATATGGTCAATATAATTTCATATTCACCGTCTTGTTGATTAGGTAAGTCAACCGTGTAAATCCCATCTGCATGATTTGGCATTCGTACATTTTGAAGTGTCATTACATCATCACGCTTGATAGAATAATACACCTCCCCACTTGATAAGGCTTCATTTTGGCTATCTGTGATGGTGAATCTGCTGTATAGATTTCTGCCCCTTAATGCTCTGCCCATGTCATTAAACTCACTGATAGCTTCCGGACTTTCATTATCTATTAGAAGCATAAAGGAAGTTTCCTCACTTCCGCCACCCCAGTTGTCTTTTGCGAAGATAATAACCCTTACAAGCTCGACATTTGTACTGCTATATATTTTATTACTACTATCAAAAATGCCTGTATAAATATGTTCGCCTGTTTTGCCATCAAATAACTGATACCAAGTATCAAGGCTGTCATCGCTGTCAAAATCATCTGTGGTATAGTCAACCTTTACGCCCTTTTGCAAGGCATCTGACGGAAGGTACACACTTTCGAGTTGGTTTAAAGGATAGCTGAATGTGGTTGCACCCGAAATGGTTTCCGCCTCAAAGGTTATTCTGTCAACAAAAAGAGCTGGGTTTGTATTCTTATAGAAAACAAATCCCTGCTCCGTCTGAACAGTTGGGTTAATTTCTCCAACCAACCTCCAACCTTCTTTTATATTCTCTCCGGCTATCAGTATCTTTGAAAGGTCATCAATAGGTTTTACATAGTAACGATAAGCTATTTTATACTTTGCTTTTGGTTTATATTTTGAAGCATCACCAAAGCCAAAACTGATATTTAGGCTTGTAGGATTTTCAACCATTTTGCTTTCGCCAAACTTTTTATAGTTTGCTTCATTTTCCCGCTTTTCAAAAATGGCAAGTTCAATGGTATCAATTAAGTAATTGTTCGCTATATCCGGTAAGGTAAAGGTAATGCCGCTACCGCTTCCAACAGCCTTTGCCGCTTTCACCTCGCCATTTAGACCGACTTTCACTATATCATCGGCATAAACGGTTGTGCTAAGGCATAACAATGCGGCTATTATGCCTGTTAAAACAATCATTTTTTTCAATATTCTCACACCCTTTCAATTTGGCTCGATTATGGCAACAATATCATCGCCATAATTACTGTCTTTGTAAGTGCTAAGACTACTTTTCGTATCAACGCCGCTACTTGAAACTACCACCAACCCCGAAGTGCTTTCCCTATCTTCACCGCCATAGGTGTAAACATGAATCTTGAACTTTTCTTTCCAAGGATCGGTTTTCAGTTTAGATATAAGGCTTGCACTTCTCTTGTTATCGGCTATACTTTCAACCGTGAATTCATAGGGCAAATACAGACGGTTGAGGGTGTCAAGGGTTTTGTTTAGTCCGGTTTCATAGTTAGTATCATCTGAAATGATAATATTTCCATAGTCAACAAAATAGCTTTTAAAGCCGTTTACAATCTCACGAAGCTCACTTTCACAAACATCAATTTGATTGTTTTGCCACACCTTGTTTAGTGATATAGCTGATGATACGATTAAAATACCGCACAAGGCAGTAACTGCTAAAATTTCTATTAAAGTAAATGCTTTTTTCAATTTCCACTCCTCCCATAATTTTGATAGTTTTCATAAGTG
>JAAZFB010000535.1 GCA_012511915.1 Clostridiaceae bacterium | reverse complement strand
TTCGAAGCATAATAAAACAAGTAAGTGTTATTTCAGGCATTCGTTATGGAGAAAACGACCAAAGTGATGTTTCCATCAGAGTTATAAGCGATCATATACGTGGTTCTGTGTTTATGATAAGCGATGGTGTAACACCGTCAAACGAGGGTAGGGGTTATGTCCTCCGCCGTTTAATAAGGCGCGCTGCACGGCATGGCAAATTGCTTGGAATAAAGGGTGTGTTTTTGAGCGAATTAGCAAAAACAGTAATTAACGAAAACAAAGATGCATATCCTGAGCTTGTAAACAAGACGGAACATATAAAAAGTTGGATTTTAACGGAGGAAGAAAGCTTTCAGAAAACAATTGATCAGGGACTTGTAATATTAAAGGGCTTTATTGATGAAATGAAGCAAAAAAACAATACCGTATTATCCGGCGAAAATGCTTTTAAACTTTATGATACCTATGGGTTTCCCATTGATTTAACGCTTGAAATATTACATGAAAATCAATTAGATGTAAATGTAGATGAATTTGAAGTATTGATGCAGGAACAAAAAGAGCGTGCACGCGCGGCGCGTAATGATGATTCAAGTGCCGGCTGGGATGAAGAGTTGTTTGGTGATATTGGCAATGAGCCTACCGAATTTATCGGATATGAGTGTTTCGAGAGCACAGCAAATATAATCGGGATAAGCAAAGATAACAAGCCGGTCAATAAGGCAACGCAGGGTGAACAGGTAACTTTTCTGCTTGATAAAACGGTCTTTTACGGTGAAAGCGGAGGACAAATTGGCGACAGAGGTGTAATATATAACGATGTTGCAACAGCAATAATAAGCGATACAAAAAAAACGACAAGCGGCAAGATTTTGCATATTGCAATTGTCGAGAGCGGCTCTTTTGCAAAAGGAGATTGCGTTTCGGCTAAAATTGATTTACAAAAAAGGCAAAGCATTATGCGTAATCACAGTGCCACGCACTTGCTTCAGCGGGCACTTATAAAAACTTTGGGCAAACATGTTAGCCAAAGCGGGTCATTTGTAGGTGAAAATTATTTGCGGTTTGATTTTACCCATTTTGCGGCGCTTTCTGATGCAGAATTGCGTGCGGTTGAAAACGAGGTAAACGATGTAATACTACAATCGTTGAACGTTGATATATCTCATACCACATTGGAAGATGCCAAAGCCCGTGGCGTTACTGCTTTGTTTGACGGAAAGTACGGCGCGCAAGTCAGGGTTGTAAAAATGGGCGATTACTCTGCCGAGCTTTGCGGTGGTTGTCATGTGAAAAACACTTCTCAGATAGGTCTGTTTAAGTTATTGCGTGAAAGCGCGGTTGCTTCGGGAATACGCCGTATTGAGGGTATAACGGGAATGTCCGTTATTTCCGGCATGCGACAACAGGAAATGCAAATTAAACAAATTGCGACATTGCTAAAAACCTCTGTTGGTGATGTTGTGGAAAAGGCGGAAAGCCTTTTAACCGAAATAAAAGCGGCGGGTAAAGAAATAGAATTGTTAAAAGGCAAACTTGCCGCCTCTTCAGTTGATAGCTTTATAGATAATGCGATAAAAGTTGGCAATACTATGGTTATTACCGGAAGGGTAGATAACCTGGATGTAGACGCCATGCGTGGCCTTGGTGATAAACTGCGCGATAAACAGCCCAATTCGGTAGCAATCCTTGCCTCCTTACAAGCTGGCAGGATCAACTTTGTTGCAATGGCAACAAAGGCAGCAATTGCCGATGGGGCAAACGCAGGAAGTATAGTACGCGATGTTGCTCAAATTGCCGGTGGCGGAGGAGGGGGCAGACCGGACAGCGCACAAGCCGGTGGTAAGGATGCTTCCAAAATTGATATTGCCCTTGGGCAAGCGGTTGACATAGTAAAAAAATATATAAAATGAGGTGTGCTTATGGATTGCATATTCTGCAAGATAGTGGCTGGTGAAATACCCTCAAAAATTGTTTTTGAGGACGATAAAGTTATTGCATTTAATGATATATCTCCGGCAGCACCGGTGCATATTCTTATTATACCCAAAAAACATATTAATTCTGCCCTTACGCTAAGCGATGATGACTATGATGTAATTTCGAGCATATTCAAAACCGCAGTTCGGCTTGCAAAAGAGTTCAATATAGCGGAGGACGGTTTTAGGATTGTAAACAATTGCGGTAAAAACGGAGGTCAAACAGTTGAGCACTTGCATTTTCATTTGATTGGTGGCAGATGCTTAACATGGCCGCCAGGCTGATATAATACTAATAAAAACCTACTGTCTTTGCGGTCTTTTCCCCGCTCGACTTTCGATTTTTAGTGTTTAGTATAAGCAACGGCAAATAGTATGATATTATTATGCAAGTCGGAAAGGCATGTGTTTATTATGACAAATATTAAGGCTGTGATTTTTGGTATTATACAAGGGCTTACGGAATTTATTCCGATTTCAAGCTCAGGTCATCTCGTTATTTTTCAAAACCTGCTTGGTCTTGAAGATACATCACAATACATAATGTTTGACATCTTGCTATATATTGGAACGTTGGTGTCGGTGCTGTTTTTTTATTGGAAAGATGTTTTAGGGCTAATAAAATCGTTCTTTTCTATTATTAACGATACGATAAAAGGAAAGGCTAATTTAAAGCAAAAGGAACATAGGCTTTTAATTGCCGTAATAATAGGCACATTGCCTTTATTTGTTGCAGTTTTAATCAAAAGCAAGATTGAAAGTCTTTTTTCGTCGATATTTTGTGTAGGTTTTTCACTGCTTGTAACAGGCGTAATATTGTTTTTGACGGATAAAATCGGCAACAATAATAAAACAAACGATGACATACCTTATAAAAGTGCATTTATTGTCGGTTTGTTTCAATTATTTGCGATACTACCCGGCATATCCCGAAGCGGCTCAACGATATTCGGCGGTGTGCTCTCCGGTTTTAAAAAAGAGTTTGCTGTCAAGTTTTCGCTGCTGCTTTCTATTTTTGCAATACTCGGAGCGACTGCAGCCTCTGTCCCCGATGTAATAACGGGCGGTGGTATTTCCGCAACACCGTTTCAGTGCGTTTTAGGCATGCTAACCTCTGCAGTCAGCGGTATTATGGCAATTAAGTTTTTAGTGCGAGTACTAAACAAAGGTAAATTCAAATATTTTGCTTTCTATTGTTGGGCAGTAGGCATTTTAACACTTTTTATTTCATATGGGGTAAGATAAATGGCGAGAAAAGCTAACGGTTCACCACTAACATCAAAATCGAGATCAAAAAAACGAACATTTCGGGAAAAGAAAAAGATTAATTACGAGATTTTAGGTATAGTGCTTATTGCATTATCAATTTTCATCGGAATAAGCTTTTTCTCTTCTGCTGCAGGTGCCGCAGGTGAACTTGTTAAGTCCGTCTCAATGGGACTTTTGGGCTTGCCGGCATATTTGATGTGCTTTATTGTAATGGCGCTTGCAATACATATTATTGTTCGACACAATATAAAGGGTTACACCTCAAAATACTGGCTCAGCCTTTTGCTTATTGTGATGGTAAGCGTGTTGTGGCACCTGATTGTACGTGAACAAGGCACGAATTATTGGGAAATGGGTCTTGAAGGGACCGGCGGAGGCTATTTAGGCGGCATCATTACAAAGCTTATAGTGTATCCGTTTGGTTATGCGGGTAGTATCCTGATAGTATGCTGTGCGATTTTGGTGCTAACTGTCGTTGTTTTCGATATTTCTTTTATAAAGATATTTAAGTACTTGTTTAGTAGCATAAAAGAAAAGCTTTCCGAGGATGAAGAAGAAAAGCAAGACGATATGAGCGATACGATGCCGCTAAAACTTCAGCGCGAATTTAAAAAATTAAAAAAACAAATGCAAAGCTTTGAAAAGGATTTTTCGGGGCTACCCGAAACGTCTGAAAAAGAAATAAAAAATGCTGCAACTGCGCGTAAAGTACAAGAACAGATACAATCAGAAGTCCAGGCAACGCAACAACCCGATGAAGAGGCAATTAACGAGGCAATCGAGGCAGGCACAGAGGTATCACTGTTGCCAAAAAAGAAGAAGCATGAAGAGATTGAACAAATTGAAATAGAAGTAGTAAACGAACGCGCGGATTATCAATTCCCGCCCATCAGCCTTTTGCGTGAGCCGGAAAAACCACCTGCAATAGCGGACGATTCATTAGAGCGCACCGCTAAAAAATTGATAGAAACACTTAACTCATTCGGCGTTGAGGCAAAAATTATCGATTACAGCAAAGGACCAACAATTACAAGGTACGAGCTCCAGCCTAACGCAGGCGTAAAAATAAGCAAAATAACGAACCTTGCAGATGATATAGCGTTAAACCTTGCGGCAATGGGTATACGGATAGAACTTATCCCCGGAAAATCCGCAATAGGAATAGAAGTCCCCAACGAGCATTTGAGCAATGTTAATATTCGCGAAGTAATCGGCTCCGCAGAATTCTCGCGTTTTAAAAGCAAGTTAGCGTTCGCGGTTGGTAAGGATATCGGAGGCAAGCCCGTGATAGCGGATATTGCCCGCATGCCGCATTTACTGATTGCCGGTTCAACCGGTTCGGGTAAATCGGTTTGTATAAACACCATAATAACAAGCATTCTGTATAGAGCGGCGCCCCATGAGGTGAAGCTTGTTATGATAGACCCTAAGGTGGTTGAACTTGGAGTATATAACGGTATACCTCATTTGCTCATACCGGTAGTAACCGATCCGCGCAAAGCTGCAGGTGCACTACAGTGGGCGGTTATGGAGATGACAAACAGATACAAGCTGTTTGCTGAAAAAAACGTGCGCGATTTCAAAAGTTATAACATTTACGCAACCGAAAACGATGAAGAAGAGTTGCCGCAAATTTTAATAATAATTGATGAGCTTGCAGACTTAATGATGGTTGCCCCTAACGATGTAGAAGAGAGCATTTGCCGTCTTGCTCAAATGGCAAGGGCGGCGGGAATGCACCTTGTTATTGCCACACAAAGACCATCGGTAGACGTTATTACCGGCATAATAAAGGCAAACATTCCTTCGCGAATTTCCTTTGCGGTTTCTTCATACATTGACAGCCGCACAATTATCGATATGGGTGGTGCCGAAAAATTGCTTGGTCGGGGAGACATGCTGTATTACCCAATGGGTGCCGCCAAACCGTTACGTGTGCAAGGAGCCTTTGTAGACGATAAGGAAGTCGAAAGGGTTACAAAATTTGTTAAACAGCAAAATGACGAGGCGGAATATAACCAAGATATCATCGAACAGATAGAAATTGCCGGAGAACGTAAAGTGGTGGGTGAAGACAGAGCATCACAAGCGGACGAGCTGTTGCCTGAGGCAATTGAAATGGCACTTGAAGCGGGGCAGGCATCTGTTGCAATGTACCAAAGAAGGCTCAAAGTCGGTTATCAGCGTGCAGCGCGCCTTATCGACCAAATGGAGGAGCGTAAAATAATCGGACCGTTTGACGGGACAAAGCCAAGGGATTTGCTTATAACCCGTGCTGATTGGAACGAAATGCTGTTATCAAACGATTTTACCGATCAACTAAATGAAGAAAATCAGGATTTTCCGCAGTAAAAGCTTTATTGGCAAGATACGCAAGCGGCGTGTCTTTGCAGCTATCTGAAAATATGAGCTTATGTGAATACAACGCCTGGTATTTCCATCCCGGTATGTTACCGTATTTTTTGTCCCCTATAATAGGGTGACCGATTGACGCAAGATGCGCCCTTATCTGATGTGTACGCCCTGTTATAAGTTCAACTTGTAGCAGGGCTTTATCTTTGCCTTGCTGAATTACTGTATACGCAGTAACAATTTTTGAGGAACCCTTTTGTGGTGTGTCTGATACTATCGCTTTGTTC
>JAAZFB010000534.1 GCA_012511915.1 Clostridiaceae bacterium | reverse complement strand
TCTCTACCCACCATATACATTATAGAGCCAAGCATCTGGTTGCGTGAAGCACTGATTATACAATTTGCTTCTGCATGTACCGAGCGGCAAAGTTCGTAGCGTTCTCCGCGTGGGATACTAAGCTGTTCACGCCGACATGCCCCTATGTCAATGCAATTTTTCCTGTGTCGGGGCGCCCCGGTATAGCCTGTTGCAATTATTTCATCGTTTTTTACCAAAATGGCACCATAATTACGTCTTAAACAGGTGCCACGCTCCAGCACCGTTTGTGCAATATCCAAATAGTAATTATGCTTATCACGTCGTTTCATTTTCACTCACCCTTCAATATTAGAAATCTTATCTACGCGTGTTTGGTGTCGATCACCTTTAAACTCTGACGACATAAAAACATCGAGCATTTGTGCTGCTTGCTCAAAGGCTGTCGTTCTCCCGCCAAAGCAAATCACATTGGCATTATTATGCTCACGCGCCATTTGTGCGGAATAGTTATTGCACAAAAGTGCCGCACGTATACCTTTGATTTTATTTGCCGCAATGCTTACACCTATTCCGGTTCCGCAAACCAAAACAGCAAAATCTGCCTGTGTTGTAAAGAATTTTGAGCAAACAATATTTGCAACATCGGGATAATCAACAGACTGCTCATTAAAAACCCCGCAGTCGTCAACTGTCTCGCCTTTTGCCTCAAGATAGCTCTTTAGTTGATTTTTCAATTCAAAACCGCCGTGGTCGCTCCCAATTATGATCATAAATTTTCTTCCCTTTCACGCTCGGCTTGGGATTTTTGCAAATATGTCGGCATTAATTCATCCCAATTAACGGCCAAGCCTTTATCAATATATTTCAATGCCGCTGCGGCAACGCTGCCCGCCCTTAAATGCACTAGGTGCGTAGGGGGAAAGTAGGCATGATTGCCGTTGCTTTCAATTATCGTCTGACGAAAAACATCGACACCATCGCCGACAAATATCGTATCCTTGCCCTTTACTTCGTTTAACAGCTCGCTCAAAGCAATCACTCTGTCACCAACCAAATAATTAAGGTTTTGAAATGTTGCTGTATAAACCCTATCCCTGCGGGCATCCATAATAGGGCATACAAGGTAACTTGTATGCGGAATATTATAAGCAAGCGCTTCAAGTGAAGAAACCGATACGCATTTTTTTCGCATGGCATGACAGAGCCCTTTAACTGTGGCAATGCCTATTCTCTGACCGGTGAACGAACCCGGCCCGGCTGTTACCGCAAAATAATCTATTTCCGAAACATCAGTATTAACATCGTTTAATAATTTTTCAATCAGAGGTAGCAGCTTAACAGAATGAGTTTTTTTATCGTTAATTACCGCTTCTGCAATAAGCTTGTTGTCTTTAGTCAACGCGCAAGTTGCAACATTGCTGCAACTGTCAACAGCCAATAAGTTCAAAGTGTAGCCCCCTCAATTGCTATTTGCCTCGAATTATAGTCGCCTGTGCCGCATTCGCTGATAGTAACTTTTATTGCGCCGTCCGGCAAAACATCTTGAATGTTTTCTGCCCATTCGATAATGCAAATACCATCGTTGAATAAATACTCGTCAAAGCCGCAACTAAACCAATCGCCCTGCGTTATTCTGTATGCATCAAAATGATATATATCAATACTTCCTTTATATTCATTTAACAAAGTAAAGGTGGGACTATTAACAGTATTTATATTAAACGCCGAGGCTATGCCCTTGGTCAGCACCGTTTTGCCGCTACCGAGTTGACCAAAACAAGCGACGATGTCGTTTGGTTTTAATGTTTTACCTATTTGCACGCCTATGTCAAATGTTTCTTTTTCTGAATTTGATATTATTTTAATCATTAAAATAAACCTGTCATCTTCCCGTATTATACTAGACACTAATATATTCGCCTTTGTTTTGTTTTGTAATAATTGCTTTTGCACCGGTAACTTCTTTTATAATATCTTTAAAATTCAGAATGTTGTACGGTACAAAATATTGCAACTGTACGTTGTCGGTATAAGCTGTTTCACCCATGATACAGCCTGCGTTAGCAGCCGCATTTTGGATTTTGCCAACCATAGAGTATTCTGTGTTAATGTTATATAAGTCGCAATAAATACGGCGAAAAATACCTGCCGCGTCAACTGCTGATTTTGCAGCTTTTGTGTATGCCCTGACCAGTCCGCCTGCGCCAAGCAATGTGCCGCCAAAATAGCGTGTAGTAACAATGCACACGTCCAAAAGCTCTTCTTTTTGTATAACATTTAAAGTGGGAATTCCGGCGGTACCAAGAGGCTCCCCGTCGTCGCTGTAGCGGGAGATAGCATTTTCCCTAAGTACATAGGCATATACATTGTGGCTTGCATCCCAATATTTTGTTTTGATGCCATTGATAAAAGAAATAACATTTTCTTCGTTTGTTATCGGTGCAATATGAGATATAAAACGAGATTTTTTTTCGGTTATTTCACAGGACATTGATTGTTTTATCGTTTTATACTCATTCAAACTAATCACTCACAATCGTAAATAATACGCTCTGAACACAATTACATTTCACGTCTGCCCTCAATTGCTCTTGAAAGCGTAATTTCATCTGCGTACTCTAAGTCGCCACCTACCGGCACACCGTGGGCAATCCTTGTTACTTTAATGCCGAGCGGCTTAATTAAACGCGATAAATACATAGCGGTGGCTTCACCCTCAATATTGGGGTTGGTTGCCATGATTACCTCTTTAACTGTACCGTCGTTTAGACGCGACAGCAGTTCGGCTATTTTAATATCTTCCGGGCTAATATCGTCCATTGGAGAGATAGCCCCGTGTAATACGTGGTATGTGCCATTATATTCTTTTGTATTTTCAAGCGAAATAACATCCTTTGGGCTTTCCATTACACAAATAATAGATTTATCGCGCTTATCATTGCTGCAAACAGAGCATATTTGAACGTCAGTAATGTTCTGACATATCTGACAATACTTTACAAGCCTTTTGGCATCGACCAATGAC
>JAAZFB010000533.1 GCA_012511915.1 Clostridiaceae bacterium | reverse complement strand
GGATACCGTTTGGAGCTATATGCACACGCGCATGAGCCAAAAAACGCTGCAAACATAGTAAAATAGCTGAATTTGGCAAATTATATCAGAAATAATTGCATTTTTTTAAATAGTATAATAAAATCTATACAATTAAGGGTTCGGCTAACCGAGTCTGTGGTTGAAGATCGATGCCAGTCGCAGGCGAAACGATCCACGTAAACCGATGAAAACAACGGTGATCATGGTGCGGCTTAGATGTTAGACCGGCCAGGGAATCTTGCTTTTTGTAGAGTTTTGGCTTTTTCAAGTCCTATTCTAAATCAGGCAAAGGTCCTTGAGAGGGATGTTAGTGGGGAGGCAAATAGCCTTAAGAGCGAAGTCCCCTGCCGGCGGATGTGGGGGAAAAAACCAGGTCAGTCGGAAGCCGAATCCTATTTCAAAAAGCGAGGGAATGAAAAATGTACCAAGACAAGATTCTCGTATGCCGTGATTGTGGGGCTGAATTCGTGTTTACTGCAGGCGAACAGGAATTTTTTGCTGAAAAGGGATTTTTAAATGATCCGGTAAGATGCCGTGACTGCCGTGTTAATAAAAAACAGGCACGCAGGGAAAAGGTATCATATCCTACTGTATGCGCCAAATGCGGCGTACAAACAGAGGTACCTTTCGTTCCAAAGAACGACAAGCCAGTTTATTGTAGCGAATGCTTTGCTACATTAAGACAGGGTTAAAGCAAATTCAGCTCAAGCGGTCTTACAGCCGCTTTTTTTATTTGATATTTAGACAGAGTTTGATAGATACACAAAGGTTTAAACTAATAACGATAATCAAGCTGGTTTTTGTGGTAGAATAATATAAGAGCAACCTTATTAAAAGGAGGGTGATCAAATGCGTATTCAGGTGAACGGCAAAGGGATGGAGGTCTCCCCGTATGTAGCAGACGTTGTCACAAAACGCGTAAAGAAGCTCGAACGCTACTTCAATGCGGATTCCGAAGTTCAGGTTATGCTCTCGATGTTCAGAGGCAGGCACGTTGCCGAAATAACCATACCATTTGGAGGAGTGGTTTTCAGGGCAGAGGAAGCTACAGGCGACATTTATGCTTCCATTGACAATTCATGCAATAAAATCGAAAGGCAGGTTGAAAAGTACAGAACAAGATTTGAGAAAAGAAATCACGAAGCCACAATAAGAACCCAGCAGGTAATTAAGGAGCCCGGGGATAAAGAGCAGGAAATACCCAAAATAGTAAAAACTAAAAAATTTGCAGTCAAGCCGATGAGTTGCGATGAAGCGATTATGCAGATGGATCTGCTTGGCCACCAATTCTTTGTTTTTACTAATGCCGACTCAAACCAGGTTAATGTTTTATATAAAAGACTTGACGGAAACCTGGGGCTGATTGAGCCGGAATACATATAAAAGCGTTTAATTTAGCAATATCCAAAGCTGACAAGGCCAACTGGCCAAGTCAGCTTTTTTGATTGGGCATGCGGTATTTTAATATTCAAGGCATAAAAGCTATCGTTTTCTTGCCGGTATGCCGCAATAATGATAGAATTAAACGCAATAAGTCTAAGGAGGCAATGAATTGTCTTTTTTTAAGCAGCTTTTAACCGGCAATCCGTTAAAAAATCTTGAAAAAATTGCCGAACTAATAGAATCGCTGGAGCCAATAATGAAAAGCCTCAGCGATATTGAGC
>JAAZFB010000532.1 GCA_012511915.1 Clostridiaceae bacterium | reverse complement strand
CCGTTAGCAGAGCGGGAGCGCAGTGAGCCTTTTTATGGAAAACTCAGTTGCCTTGATGTAGTTAATCACTTCAGCAACATCCCGGTTAGCATTTACATCAATCAGAGGATCAAGGACATCTTCAAGGGTAGCCTGTGTGCCTTCGATCTGAGAAGACATCAACGCTTCCTTGCGGACATACATTGATACAAAAAGGTTAACACTCGGAATCCGTGAGGAAATACCTTCCAACACAGCAAGCTGTTTATTGGCAGACACAAGAAGACTAACCACTTCAGTATCGAGTTCTATTGGCGGATTAGGCGGAAGCGGAGCGGGCAAATAAGATTTATATGCCGCTTCGCCTGATAGATTAGTTCTTAGTGTTCCTGCTCTGTTAGCCATGATGAATATTCTCCCTGTTTGAAATATCACACTCATTATATTTTTCTTATTTCAATATGTCAAGCGATACTGAAATGAGAAGGTTGGTGTGCTGGTATAATCGTGAGTATTCAGTGGCAATTCTGATATAGTCTTGATTGTGCATATACCCCCAGCACTATTATTCCAGATGTGTTAATATTTCCCTAAGTGCGGGCTTCAATTATAATGCAGTGTCAAACTAAAAATAAACTTCGGAGTTAAAAACCTGCTGAAATAAGTGAGTTTTCGACTTCAAGTACATAACTATTGATTTCCCATTAACTTACCTGTTGTTAAATTTATTTATCAACCAGTGAGAAATCAGGAACAATTGTATCACCTGACTGCCAGTCTTGCTCCCCCCAAAGCATTATTAACATATTACAGATGTCTCCGTCTGCAAAATAACCAGGTTTTTCTACACCGCAATCTGGAGGAGTATAACCGGTTATGCAAGGCTCAAAATGCACTATATTTCCCTCAATTGATATGATTTTCCTTGCCACACCATCTGCTCCGTTAATAAACGAAGAATATTCTATAAATTCGTTAACATTAAATTTGTTAATATCCCCTTCATTCACTTCGAAAGAGCTATTTGAACCATTATAATCATCGCCATTGTCATCAGCCCACACCCAGTCGACATGAGCATTTACCAGCATGGGATCGCCACCATTTATTCCTGTGCTTTCAATAAACCTGTCTTTGGACATATATCCCGAAGAAGGATGACCCGCTACAAAATTGCCATCATGCTCGATTGGTACAGATGGATCTTCGTTCCACCAGCCCTGATTGCCAGAATTCGGATTGCTTCCACAACCGATAAACAAATTGTTATTCGATATACTGTTTGTATTATCCGATAAAAAGCCTAATGGATGACTGGTATTGACTGTTGACAAATAGAACAGATTATTATAAACACGGCAGTTGTCACCCCGAGCCTGTAATGCCTTGGCTCCCATATTAATAAACAAATTATTCCGTATTACCCAGTTCGGACAGTGCTGATTATTTGATGCATTCTGATACATTCTAATACCTTGTCCTGAACAGTTCCTGAAAATATTATTCTCAACGATAACATCGTTTTGCGTTGAATCTGCCTCGACATCCACCTGAATACAGTCCGGATGCATGGCAGTTCCTTCCCAGTGGGATATACTGTTGAATATATTATTGGAAATAACCGATTCTCGAGCCTGCATGATAATTGAATCACGACCGTTCCAATAATTGAAGGTGTTTTGCGTAACAAGATGATTGTATCCCCTTAAGCGGATACAAAAAGTATCTGCCTCAACTGATGGTCCAAATGTATTATTTTTGATAATCAGACCATTTGTCGATTGACCATACGCTCCTCCCGGGCAGTTAATTGCACTTACGTTCTCAGCATTTATCACATTAATGGTATTACCTGATATCTCAACATTTGATGTACCCTCTTTTATATATATTGCCGCATAACGAGAGCCCAATATATCAAATCCTTCTATTTTGTAATGGCTACGACTAACCCAAAATCGATCTACAACGACCTTATCCCCGGGGTAAGCTTTTATTGTAACAGGTAAGCTTTTCGTTCCTTCCACTATAGTGGTAACAGCTTCTTCATAAATTCCCGCTTGAACAATAAGCGTATCACCGGCACGTACATTTGCCATGCCGTTTTGGATTGTAAGCCAAGGTTGTGCCTGTGTGCCTGGGTTTGAATCACTTGCCTCCGGATGAGTTTGGTTGACGTAATAATATTCTCCTGTTATGACTGGCGTGGGTGTTGCTATTGGGGTCGCTGTAGGGGTTGCAGATAAAATCTCTACCGGTTCTGCAAGATCCACACCAATATCTCCAATAGAGCTATTGAGTTTATCCCATACAAATACTTTAACTTTATACTCATCTCCGGAATAACCATGGAACTTCACTCTGAATACTGAACTGTCTTCAATAAACAGTTCGCTTGAAGATAGCCCTGTTACAGTGCCGTCGTTCCTCATAAGTTTGAATATTACAACCGCATTTCCACCCTCGCCGGTGTTTGAGGTCACTGTAGCTTCTGCTGCTATTCCAGTATCCTTACTTATGTTAACATTACTTATTGTAAAGTCATACTCTTCTGATGATGCTAATGATGCAGAATTGTCAGCGAAAATCTGTATGTCACCGTAAAATACAATTGATAATACAATTGATAAGATACATAGAATACTTATCCCTTTTTTTCTGACCATAATTATAACCTCCTAAACACTGATAAATATACCTTCCGGCATATTTTTGATCCCAGCCGTGTGGAAGCCCACAAGGCTCTACAAAAAACACGAAGTGACATTTTGTGACTGTTCACACCCTCCGTATTTTGAGATATAGCTGTACGATGTCTCCACAGTTACCATCTGAGCAGTCCTCCATGAAAATCACCTACACCGGGTGTTTTTTATTCTTTTTGCTGACGGCAGTATGGTTTCATAGTAGTAACTAAT
>JAAZFB010000531.1 GCA_012511915.1 Clostridiaceae bacterium | reverse complement strand
TTGTAATTCCGAATATTGACAATGAATTCAAAAAGGAACGTGCAATAGACGAACTGCCACAAAGCGCACACGGACGTACAATAATGACAACGGAGCCAAAATTCGTACCTAATGAAGCGGTTGAAATTAAAATAAGTGAAAATGTAAATTTAAATGTCCGAATGATTGATTGTGTAGGTTATACTGTAAAGGGTGCGATGGGTTACATAGAGGACGATGCCCCGCGAATGGTAAATACACCTTGGTTTGAACACGAAGTGCCGCTTGAACAGGCAGCCGAAATTGGGACAAAAAAAGTGATAACCGAGCATTCCACAATAGGTATTGTCATAACCACCGACGGTTCAATTACCGAAATAGAGCGCGAAGAATATGTCGAGGCAGAAAACAGGGTAATAAATGAATTAAAAGAAATTAACAAACCTTTTGTTGTTTTGCTTAACACTACAAATCCGCAGAGTGATAATGCGTTAAAGATAAAATGCGAAATTGAAGAAAAACACGGCGTAGCGGTTATGCCGGTTAATTGTGCTCAACTAAGCCAACAAGATATTAACGGCATAATAGAGCGTGCGTTATATGAATTTTCACTTACCGAAATGACAATTACCATGCCGGCGTGGATGAAGTCCCTTGATGATAATCATTATGTCAAAAAAACAGTATTTGAAGTTGTTAAAAAGTCGGTAAAGGGTATTTCTAAAATACGAGAAGCTAAAGATTTGATAGACGAAATTGAACGAAGCGATTATGTTAAAAAGGTTGAAATTGAAGAGATTCTGCTTGGCAAAGGCAGTATATCGCTAAATGTGTGCATTTTAGACGGGTTATTCTATGATATACTAAGTGAGACGAGCGGCATTAAAATCCAATCTGACGATGAGTTAATGAGCCTGATGATTGAAATGGGTACAATAAAGCAAGAGTATGATAAATACGCGCCGGCATTGAAAAGCGTGCGTGAGAAAGGATATGGAATAGTATCCCCCACCATGGAAGAAATGATGCTTGAAGACCCTGAAATAGTAAAACAAGGCAATAGATACGGTGTACGTTTAAGGGCAAGTGCCCCTTCAATTCACATGATAAGGGCAGATATCGAAACAGAAATAAGCCCAATAGTCGGAACAGAACGACAGTCAGAGGAACTAATCCGTTACTTGTTGACAGAATTTGATGACGACCCGATAAAGATTTGGCAGAGCAACATTTTCGGAAAGTCGTTGCATGAGCTGGTAAATGAAGGGCTGCATAACAAATTAGCAAAAATGCCGGAAGATGCACAAGCAAAATTGCAAGAAACGCTGCAAAGAATAATAAACGAAGGCAGCGTTGGACTAATCTGTATTATTCTTTAATAGTGGATAGTAATATCATAATACCACTGCACCATTTCTGGGTGCAGTGGTATTATTGATGAATTAATTATTTTATTTCTATGCCGTTTTGGTATTCCACGCCTTTTGATGTATGCGCCTGAACCATGGAGTCTGAAACAGTTATAAGGCTGTTGTTGGCATAAACAATTCTTTTTATTTCTTTTTCCTGCGGCACATAGTTACCGAGCTTAAGCATATCATCATGGGCTAAATGGCTTATTTTACCTTTAAGTGAAAAGCCGTTATTTGTATTAAAGTCGTATATATATGCACCACTAAATGCAAGCTGACCATATGCGCTTTTATATAAGTCCTCTTCCAAAACCTCCCGAACGGTAACGGGGAATGCCAATATATTCAGCTCCGGCAAAAACAATAGCGCCTTATGATTTTGCAGTAGCGATGATTCCGTACCTCTATCCCCGATTATTTCTTGGAATTTCTGTACCGGATTTGCAACGTCAGAAACATCAAACAATGCCATTTTCATCCCCTGGTATAGGCCCTCACCGGTTGCATCCTTACCAAAACCAATCAAGTGATTTTCGTCAACAGGATGTATATAATCGCTGTAGCCCGGAATTTTCAAGTTTCCAAGTATTCGGGGGTTATACGGGTCCGCAAGGTCTATTACAAACAGAGGGTCAACTTGTTTAAAAGTAACCATATACCCCTTATTGCCAATAAATCTAACGGAATATATTCTTTCACCGGGTGCAATTTCATCAATGCTTCCGCAAATTGTCATTGTCTCGTCTAAAATGAATAGATTATTTTGCTCTTGCGTTTGATAAGATGTTGTTGCGATCCTAAAATATCCGTTATTCTCGTCCATAGAGAATTGATTTAGAATTCTACCAGGAACCTCGCCTTTTTTTAAATATGTTATTTTCCCATCCGTCAAGGAGAATTTATAAATCCCCGTTTTTAAATAATCCTCACTGTATTCCGATGCGGCAACATACATATTTTGGTGTGAAACATATATATTTTCACCACCGCCAAGAAGAGTTTGCACAACGGCCTTATTATCCGGCTGATTAATATCGATTGATGATATAATCAAATAATTCGAGACGGAAAAACGAGGAAAGTACCGAATGTTATCATAGCCTATTTGGTATTCGCTTTGATTATCTTTATAAATTATCGGACTTTCATCAGAAGGGATGTATCTGTTTAAATATTTGTTTGCAACCAGGTACACAGTATTGCCAATTTTTCGAGAGGATAAATAGTTGCCTTCGACTTCAATAGTCCGCTCTAAAACAGGGTTTTTCCTATCGGAAACATCATATACTGTACACTGAGTAACGTTGCTAAACCGGGGGTAAACAGGTGCAATCTTTGCTTTATCTGCACTATCGTAAACATAAGGTTTGCTATACCTATTAACATGGGCTATCACAACAAGCTTGTCACCGTCCACAAAAACCTCGTTCGGATAAAACTCCTCATCAATTCGGCTTATGACACTTGTTACGCTCATCTGCGAAACAGGGTTTATTTTAGTAATTCAGATTTTCTGACCGCTTACAGGATATAAATAATTTCCATCGGTCTTTACAATATCTGCCTCATCAACACCTGTCACCTGAACATTAGTCTCGGAATGGTCCGCATATGATATTTCATCCGCCTTAGATTTGTTAAAAGATCCGGCTGATGGTGCTTGGACAGCAATATCGTTAACGGCTTCAGCCGCCATACCTCTAACGCTGTCACCGTCTGCATATATGTATAAATCCCTGCCCAAACCGTATTGCTGTAATAGCTTTTCAAGGTTATCAGAACTTCCCACAACAGGTACTACATTGACCATCTCAATCGTGCTGTCAATAAGAGCTTTATCAGGCTGTCCATTTAATGAGTCTGCATCATCACTTATAATAATGAGACCCCTGTCATAAAAAACTTCTTTGCCTATCGCCTGTGCAAAACTGCGAATCGGAATCAGCGTTCTATCGTTTATTGTTTTGGCAATAATGTCAGGTTTATCCGCATCGATTAGACTTTCAACGCCGTCAGAGGACATAATATTGCTGCCTATTGTATAGCGTACATCTTTTGATCCGCCTGTAATTGTAACAACCTCAAGCCGGTCGTTATAATCAACAACCATATTAAAGCTCTCAGCTATGAACCGAACAGGCACCAATGTTCTTCCATTCTCAACAACAGGGGTTACGAGCACGTCCTTATCCACCTGTGTTTTATTGCTATTTACAAGCGCGGTGTTGCTGTCTACATAAAGGATAATAGCATCATCTTCATCTAAACTAGCTACCGCAAGTTGTATAAACATCGTAAAAACAAAGCATAACAAAAGCAGTAGTAAAAGAATTTTTTTCTTATCAACTCTTCCTCCTTTTTTATTTTCAACTATCTTTATGTTATATTGACGTTTTGAATAACAAAAAAGTTCCACTGCTTTATCTTATACTAAATAGTATAGTTACTTCCGCCGACGAATTCCCGAAGCAAAGAAGTTTTAGGGGTTAAATCAGTATCGATAGATTCAAAGTGGTTAACCAACCCTAATAGTTCGGAAATTTTCTCATAATTAGCTTCCTGCTTGGATACCTTTGCGAAAATATTATTCAAATAGCTTTTGTAAACAGATAGCTCATATAGCAAAGATGAATTAAAAATCACATCCGCGCTGTCAGTAAAGGGGAAAATATTCTCCTGCGCACCTGACTCAACATTCGGCCACAGCTCGAGAGTAAATTGGTAGCTTGAATTTCTAAAGAAATAGTCCCTTATAATACGTCTAATAAGCCTGTTTGTGCGTGACTTTATCCGTGTTCCGTCATCATAAGAAAGGGCAGTAAGTGCTGAGCAATAAACCTTGTATTTGCTGTCAGCCGGAATGTTAAACGTAAGTTTGTCATTAAGCCCATGTATCCCCTCTACGATAATTACCTCGTCTTTTTCAAGTAGCAAAGACTTTTGGGTTGTCAATTTCTCCTCAAAGCTGTATATTGGAATGTTAACTTGCCTACCGCTAATCAACTGCTCTATATTCTCATTAAATCTAAAATAATCAATTGATTCGAGTGCTTCATAATCCGGCTTGCCTTCACTGTTTCTTGGCATATCCTTTTCTTGCTTATAATAATTATCCAACGAAATGGAAACGGCCTTAATGCCCAACACTTCAAGGTGCAATTGAAGCTTATTGGCAAAAGTGGTTTTACCTGAAGAAGATGGGCCGCTAATCAGCACTATCTTCTTTTTGGACACATTATCTTTAATTTCACGTGCAATTTCGGATATGTTTTGCTCGTGCCATATTTCGCTGATATTTATTAACCAATTCGTCTTATTTTCTTTAATTATTCTGTTTACGTCCGATATTGTCTGAATCCCAAGTTTCTCACACCAGCTTTTATACTCTTTGAGACAACTTTCTATCCTACCCATTTATTTTACCATATTCCTTCTCATTTTTCTCTATCTTTGCTTCATTTCTCCAGCCTTCTAATATTTCCTCGAAACGATTGTTCCTTGCATATATAAGGACTTCTTCAGAATTTTGTTGGTAAACCGTTTGATCATTTGCATATCTTTTTATAATGTGGAAACCGTAATTTGTTTCAACCAAATCGCTTATCTCGTCAACCTTTAACTCTAATGATGCGGTTTCAAAAGACGGAACCATTGCACCACCTTGCTGACCAAGGACATAGCCCTTACCCAAGTAATATCCATCGGGTTGTGTTGCCGAACCCGGGTCTTCTGAGTATTCAGCAACTAAACTGTCAAAATCTTGACCGGCTTTTGCCTTTGCCAATATATCCTCCGCTTTTATTTTAACCTGTTCTAATTGTGCAACCTCAAGCGGCTGATTAGTTTGTTGATCCACCGTCATAAATAATATGTGCTTTACCCTTGCAATTTTGTTATTAAAATAATCTATTGCATCATTCTCACTAACATCGGCAGTCAACTGCTCCATAAGGTTCTGACGATAAAAACTGTCTTCCAAAACTTTTTCGTAGAGTTTACTGTTTAATCCGAATTGTTTTAAATAATCGTCAACACCCTCATTGCCGTATTTTGCAACAATCTGACCTATCCTGTTATTAATGTCTTGTCGTTGGGAAGACGATATCTTTATCGCCTGTTCAATTGCCTTTTTGCGTGAAAGTACAGATTTTATTGCCTCTTCAAGAGCTTTTTCTTTTGCGGTTTCTATAACCCTTTGTCCGTCAATTTCGGCAGTTTCCCAAAAATCCTCAGGTAAATCCGAACCCTGCTCGTTTTCTATTGTTGCCTTAACAGAAGTTAGAAAGTAAACGAATTCTTCTTTAGTAATTTTTTCACCATCAACTGATGCAATTGTTATGTTTTTTGACGATATGCAAGATGTGGCACCCAATATGATTAAAAAAACCATTAGCATCGATATAATCTTTTTAAAATACAACATTCATATACCTCCAAATCAATAATATGCGGATGTGTCATTCAACTATTCGACACTCCTAATCCATACATTATATATTAAATATCCGTTTTTTTCAATTCTTTGTATTGCTGTAATAAAGACTTAACATTTTCAAGCAAGTTATCACCTGTATTTCTGAGCGTAATATAAGGCTTTGTAACTGCCGAAAACAAAAGCTTGCCTTGATATTTATTCAATAATTTCGTAATAGTCTCAAAATCGTATGGTACAAGTGGCGATAATGCAAAAACAACACCCGTCTTTGTTTGCCGTACCTCATCCACCCCGACAGACGATGCACAATTTCTAATCAATGACACATCTATCAAGTTTATGATTGTTTGTGGTAAGGTGCCGTATCTATCTTGTATTTCATCGCAAACATCTAAATAATCTTGCTCATTTTCAACTGATGCGATTTTTTTATATATTTCTATCCGGAAATTTTCTTGGGTAATATAATCCTTTGGAATAAATGCATTAACATTCAAAGATATTATAGTTTGGATTTCCGGTAAGGTGGTTTTACCTTTCAGGTTATAAACAGCCTCTGATAATAGTTTGCAATACATATCGTAACCTACCGCATCCATGTGTCCGAGTTGATGAGTACCTAATACGTTGCCGGCGCCACGGATTTCAAGGTCACGTAATGCAATTTTAAATCCGCTGCCAAACTCGGTAAAATCTCGTATTGCTCTTAACCTTTTTTCTGCAACTTCAGATAAAACACGTCCGCGCCGATACGTCAAATAGGCATAGGCAAGTCGGTCAGAACGTCCTACTCTGCCCCTTAGCTGATACAATTGTGCCAAACCCATTTTATCGGC
>JAAZFB010000530.1 GCA_012511915.1 Clostridiaceae bacterium | reverse complement strand
CCTACATACAGCTCCAAGTTATTGCTTGGGTTTTTCATATAGTAGGTTTTATCAAGCCTAAGATTACCGTTCTTATCTGCATAAGTAGGCAGTTTGTCTAAATCGCATTTACCGTAAATATGGATACCGCCTCCACTGACGGAACGCTCGGCATAGGAGTTGAAGCGTTTAAGTAACATCTGTACAAGCGGGTCTGTAGGATGAATGTGGTCGATGTCAAGAAAGAAGTAGCCTTTCGGAATCACAAATCCAATACCGGCGGCACTCAGTTCTTTCATAGCAGTTACCGCTTCATCATGGGTTACCCATGTGTGCCGGTACTTTTCATTAGTGCCTGTCGCACCACCACCAGCAGCAAAGGGAATTTTGTTGATACGATCACCGACCATTTCCTTACGCCACAGAAACCATATCTTCATATCCATCAGTTCCTGCATTGCATTTGCCATCTCGTCCACCTCCTCTCCATAAAATTTGCGTTTTCATTATCTATGTGCTGATCTTTTGAGTAGCCATTCCTTATAGGCATCAACCGGAATCAATATCCTCGTGCCAATTCGTATGGTGGGGAATCCCGGTGATTTTACAAGTTCATATGCTTTCGGTAGACTAATACCCATCTGTGCCGATAGCTCTTGCACACTTATGGTCGTTTTTTCCATTTGCTATTTCCTCCTTATCTTGATAGTTGTTTTGGTTTCTACATTCACCATTCGCTACCGTTCCTAAGGCAGCCACCTGTTCGTGGTCTCCTCGTATTCGATTGCAGCAGAGGCGCTCCGGTTTTTGCCATCGTGGCGGCAGCACTGCAAAAGTATCTCTTGCGGGTGGACTATTCAGTTGTCAAGGAACTTAAAATTAAGAAGTTTTATAATTTGCTCTTGTATCTATTGTAATTGTACTGTATGATGTAACGGAAGGCAAAAATCTAAATGTTACTCTAAATGTTACGGAGGTGTCACTCATGCCATACGATGGAATGGGTAATTATATAGAATCGAAAGCCGACAACACTTCTGATGTTATTGGTTTTGGAGATGTTGGCGGTATCGGTCAGTTGATATATCATACATTCAGATTTAAGGATTATGAATTTGAGGACGGCGCCGGTGAATCATGGTACCTAAAACCGATTCTTTACAAAGGTATGGAACCGGATTTAGATAAGGCAAACGGATTCTCCGGGAAAGAATTGTTCCGGGAGTTATATAATTTGGGCAGAAAAATAAACGACTTCACAGAGGAAAAGCCGTATGTTGATTTAATTATTGAATTTTGTAAGGATGTTGCCCATCCGTACTATATAGATACCGTGTATTGCTTAATGACAGATAAGCAGTTTGATTTTGCAGATGATGGCGAAATGCTTGCGAGGGAATCTTTGTTCAGTCTCTCCACTTTTTCACATGACTTGGAGAGGTTCTATACAGCAGCACAGTTTTATTTTGCGTTGAAAAAGGTATGTGCCGGTGATGGAGACGATGCTTTTAATTTAGCACAAGAAGGCAAGTTCTTTGAAGGGCTACCGTATTTTGAAAAATACAAGCATGAAGAATACTTCCAAGAACATAATCTGAAAAAAGGAGAAATCACTTCGCATCAATTGCTGGATGAAATGATAGCTGAACGGAAAAAGACAAAAATCAAAGAGCAAAAAGAGATTACATGGTTTGCTCGTGAGCCATTCGATTATTATGAAGAACTGCGTGATCAGTTGTTGGAGATGATACCGGATTTTCATATGCGGTTAAAAGTTAATCCGAGAAATAATCAAGTGGTATTCGCCGCTGATGTTCATTCTATCTTTGATATTTGTTGGTACACACTTGCTCGTATGATTGTTGACTTCGGCCCACCGGAAGAAGGCGGTCAAACAAGGGAACTTAACGAAGGTGCGCTAATTACCTGTCTGCACTGCGCAGAAGCCTTTATTCGTGACAACAACAGCCAGTTGTACTGCAAAAAGGTTGAATGCCAAAGGGCACATAACGCTGCAAGGCAACGGAAATAT